>CABYJW010000009.1 GCA_902519465.1 uncultured Pelagibacteraceae bacterium | reverse complement strand
AATTTTCTAAAATTACAAGAGTAATTAAGATTATTTTTACAAACTTTTTAATTTTGTATGTTTTACTTTATATTTTAGAGATATTTCTTCAATTTAACTCAGGTTCCCTATTTAAAAAAACAAAGTTTTATTATCAGAGTATATTAGAAAATCAAAGCATGGAAGAGGTAGTACTATCTTTTGCTCCATATAAATTTTTAAATAAAAATAAGAAAATTATTCCTTTATCAGGTATCGCTAATAAAAAAACAATATTGTGCTTAGATAAAAATGATAAACCGATTATTTATAAGTCAGATAAATTTGGATTTAATAATGATTATTATCAAAAAGAAATTAATATTTTAGTTTTAGGCGACTCATATGTTCATGGTCAGTGTGTTAATAAGAAAACTAATTTGATAGGACAAATGAATGAACTAGGAAAAAAAGCAATAGGTCTTGGTATTTATGGAAATGGCCCGCTTATGGAATATGCTACTTTAATGGAGTACGACCAGAACTTTAAATACGATACTTTAGTTTGGGTTTTTACCCCAGATAATGATTTTTACGATCTTTCATTAGAAAAAAAAGAACCAATTTTATTAAGTTATTTCAAAGATAGTAAAACACAAGATTTAATCTCTAAAAATAGTATTAGAGAGAATGAAATTTTTAATTATTTAAATAAAAGAAAAGAAAGAAAATTGAGAGAATTTGCTAGATTGTACCATTTAGACTTGGCTATCATTAGAGGATTTATAAAAAACATCGATGATGATGTGATAAGTTTTGAAGATAGATTTCAATATCTTTTGAGCCCAGAAAATTTAGATAATGTAATTAATGTTTTTAATAAGACAAATAATTACTTGCAAAAAAAAGATAAAAAACTCTTAGTAGTTATAAATTCTCTTAATCCAGATATAATGTTTCCAAAAAATGAGGAAACACAAACTTTAAAATCACTATTAGTAGAAGATGTTCAATCTTTAAAGAACTTTTTTAATGAAAATAAAATTCAATATTTAGATTTTAATAAGAAAGTTGAAGATGGGTACAATGAACAAAATATTAATGAAATTTTTAATAAAATTCAATCAAAATGGGATCACTATACACCTAGAGGTTACACTATTTTGGCTAAAGAGATACTTGACTCGGTTAATTAAATAAAATCTAATATAAAAAAAAAATCAAATAGGAGAAAAAAATGTTAAATATAAGAAAACTTATTAGTTTATTATTTGCATCTGCTTTCTTTCTATCTTTTTCAACACAATCATTTGCTATTGATAAACTTCACTTCATAATTGGTGGTGGAGCCGGCGGTGGATGGGATGGAACTGCTAGAGGAACAGGAGAAGCATTAACAAAGTCTGGCATGCTTAAAAGTGCATCTTTCGAAAATATGTCAGGTGGTGGTGGAGGAAAGGCTCTATCATTTTTAATTAACACTAAACCTGCTGGAACTGTATTAGTTCAATCAACTCCACTAGTTTTAAGATCAATTACTAGACACGAAGGTTATGTTAAAGGTAGCGGCGTTCTTTCTTATAAAGATGTTGTGCCAATAGCTGGAGTGATAGGTGACTATGGAGCAATCGCAGTTGCAAAAAGTTCACCTTTTAAAAATTTCAAAGATGTTGTTGCAGCTTACAAAGCTAATCCAAAATCTGTGAAAATGGCTGGCGGATCTGTAAGAGGAAGTATGGACCATTTAATTGGAGCACTTGCATTTCAAGAAGCAGGAGCTGATCCAAATAAAGTAGTTTACATACCTTATGATGCTGGCGGAAAAGCTTTAGCAGGATTGTTATCTGGAGAAACTCAAATTCTTTCAACTGGTTTGGGAGAAGTTATGGGAGCAAGAGACCAAGTTAGAATTATTGGTATTACAGCACCTGAAAGAGTATCAGACGCACCAGATGTTCCAACATTGAAAGAACAAGGTTTTGATGTTCAGTTTGTAAACTGGAGAGGATTTTTTGGACCTCCTGGCATGAGCAGTGGAGACAAAAAAGAAATTGCTAAAATGTTAGGCGATGTTCAAAAGACTCCTGAATGGGAAGCTGTTAGAAAGAGAAATGCTTGGGTTAATATTTATAATCCAGACAAAAAGTTTGTTAAATTTTTAAAAACACAAACTAAAGAAATGACAGCTCTTATGAAAAAATTAGGAGTAATCTAATCCATTAGGATTTAAAGGAGGAGCGGTGAAAATAAGTTCAGTCAAAATTATTTCACTGCTCTTCTTTGTTTTATCAGCTTTTTACCTTTACACAGCTAATCAAATACAAGTTTTCGCATTCGACGTAAACTCACCTTTTAACGCTAAAACCTTTCCAATTTATCTTGGTTATGCGGGTATGTTTTTTGCTGGATTACAAATTCTTCTTCCAGAAAAATCAGTCGAAAAGGTAAATCACAAAGTTTTGGATTATAAAAAAGTAATTTATTTGGTTATTATTATGATTTTTTATGGGCTTACTATATTAAAAGTTGGGTTCTTTTTATCTACATCAATTTTCTTGTTACTATCTTATTATTTTCTAGGGGAGAGAAGATGGAAACTAATGCTTATTTTTTCTTTCCCATTTGTAGCTGTATTTATGTTTTTACTTCATGGAGCCTTAAACATTTATCTTAGAGACCCTTTGTTAAAATATTTAGGGATAATTGGATGATTGAAGGTATTTTAATAGGTTTAAATACAGCTTTATCATTAAAAAATATTTTAATGGTGGTTATGGGGTGCTTTTTTGGAACAATAATAGGAATGCTCCCTGGTCTAGGACCAATGACTGCAATTGCTTTAATGATACCAATCACCTATGGATTTGATCCTGCCACAGGATTGATATTAATGGCAGGGGTTTATTATGGTGCAGTTTTTGGAGGATCTACATCATCAATATTAATAAATGCACCAGGAATTCCTGGAACAGTGGCAACATCTTTTGATGGATATCCAATGGCGCAACAGGGAAAAGCTGGAAAAGCACTTGCGATTGCAGCTTACAGTTCATTTGCCGGAGGAACAATTGCTGCAATTTTTTTATTATTTGCAGCACCTAGTCTATCGAAAATAAGTTTATCTTTTAGATCACCAGATTATTTTGCACTAATGATACTTGGTTTAACAGCTGTTGCAGCTTTTTCTTCTAAAGGACAATTTCTTAAAGCAATGATGATGGCTGTGTTAGGTTTGATGTTAGCATGTGTAGGTCAAGATACACTATCTGATATACCTAGATTTACTTTTAACAATATGAACTTATCTGATGGAATAAGTTTTGTTTTAGTAGTTATGGCTACATTTGCAATGAGTGAAGCTTTAACAATTATTTTAAGAGGAACAGACCCAAGTAGTGCAGCTAAAGCTATATCGCTTAAAGAACTGGGATCTATAAAACTTGATAAAGATGAGACAAAAAAAACATTAAAAACTATTCCAAGGTCTTCGGTAATTGGTTTTATAGTTGGGGTGCTTCCCGGTGCGGGATCAACTATCGCGTCTTTTTTAGCTTATGGTATGGAAAGAAATTTTGTAAATAAGGAAGAAAAAGAAAAATTTGGGAAGGGTAGTGTTCATGGTTTAGCAGCACCAGAAACAGCAAATAATGCTGCGTGCTCAGGTTCTTTTGTTCCATTACTAACACTCGGCATACCCGGGAGTGGAACAACGGCAGTAATGCTTGGTGCTCTATTAGGCTTTGGTATTCAACCGGGACCAAGACTTTATATGACAAACCCTGAAATATTTTGGTCAGTTATAATGTCAATGTACATAGGAATGGTTATTCTTCTTATACTTAACTTGCCTTTAATACCTTATATTGCACGAATTCTTGCAGTCCCAAGAACATTTTTAATACCAATGATTTTATTTTTCTCTGTAACCGGAATTTATTTAATGTCATTCAACACTTTTGATATTTTTTTAATGATAGGTATTGCTGTAGTTGCAACAGGATTAAGACTTTATAAATTTCCCATGCCACCATTGATATTAGCATTTGTTTTAGGAGGACTGATGGAGGAAAATTTAAGAAGATCACTTCTTATTAGCGATGGATCTTTTAATTTTTTATGGGACAGGCCATTAACAGCAATAATTTTGGCGTTTACAATTTTAATTTTTTCTTGGCAAAGTTATATTAGTTTGAAGTCTAAATAATCTTCAAAATAAATTCTGGGATTGTTCCTGGGTAAATTTCGTTTGTACCACCCAGAATTAACTGAACAGCCACAAAAAGTATTACCACTAATCCAAGAACACCAACCCATTTATGATTTTTAATATAATTTGCAAAAAAAGTTGCCACAGTTCCAACTAAAAGAACTGATAATAATAATCCAAAGATTAATAATCCTGTTTCATTTTTTGCAGCAGCAGCAACTCCTAAAACATTATCAAAACTCAATGTAACATCAGCAACTACTATTGCATAAACTGCCGAAGCAAATGATGGCGCTTTTTTTGGCTTAGGTGTTTGTTGTTTAGATGTTTTTAAAGCATCGAAAATTTCTAAATCTTTAATTAACTTTACAATAATCCAAATTAATAATGCCCCACCTACAACTTTCAGTATCGGATACTGTAAAAGTTGAACTGTTATTGCAGCAAAAATTACTCTAAAAATAAAAGCTCCAAAAACACCAAGTAGTATTATTCTTTTTCTATCCTTAGAGGCAAAAGAAGATGCAATTAAACCAATAATGATTGCATTATCTGCGGCCATAACAATATCGATAAAAACTATTTGAAAAAATATTATTACTTTTGGTAGGAGTATTATGTCAGCCATTTAAAATAGTACTTATATTAGTTTATCAGCAAATTTAAAAGAAATATTTAATCAAAATGGGTCTGTTATGCAAAAAAAAGGTCTTGCAATTTACAAAGCATGAATGTGAAATACCTTTTTATTAATTATAGGGGGACACATGAAAATAATTAAAAAAATAAGTGTAATACTTACCTCTTTACTTATCAGTATGGGTGCTGCTCAAGCAGAGACATGGAATATGGCTCTAGCATATGGAGCTGGTAACTTCCATTCAGCAAACGCAACAGAATTTGCAAATGCTGTTACTGAAAAGACTGGTGGAAAACTTACAATTAAGACTCACCCAGGTGGTTCTTTATTTAAAGGTGGAGCTATTTTGAGAGCTGTACAAACAGGACAAACACAAATCGGTGAAAGATTTATGTCTGCTCATGGAAGTTTTGATCCATTGTTAGAAGTAGATTCTATTCCTTTTGTTGCTCAAACTTACGCAGATGCTCAAAAACTTTATAAAGCTTCGAAGCCTGAATTGGTTAAAGGACTTGATGAAAAAGGACTTGTTTTCCTTTACGCAGTTCCGTGGCCAGCTCAAGGTCTGTACAGTAAAAAAGCAATTAACTCTGTAAGTGATCTTAAGGGTCTTAAGTTTAGAGCATATAACTCTGCAACAATTAGAATTGCAGAATTAACTGGTATGAAACCAACTAAACTGGAAGCTGTTGCGATCAGCCAAGCATTCTCTACTGGAATGGTTGAAAGTATGATCACGTCACCAACAACTGGTAAAAATAGTAAAATTTGGGAAAACGGTGTTAAATATTTTTATGATATTGCAGCGTGGTTTCCAAAAAACATGGTTGTTGTAAATAAAAAAGCTTGGAACAAGCTAGACGATGCAACTAAAAAAATAGTTATGAAACAAGCGGCAGTTGCTGAGAGAAAAGGCTGGAACTTATCTAAACAAGGTAATGTTGCAGATAAAAAAGCTCTAGCAGATGCAGGAATGGTAGTTGGAAAAGTTAATGCAGCTTTACAAAGTCATTTCGAAAAAACCGGTGCTACTATGGCCAAAGAATGGGCTGGTAGAGCTGGTTCAAGAGGACAAGCTGTTTTATCGGCTTATAAATAAATTTAATTTAGGCAAAAAGGCCGTATAATAAGGTACGGCCTTTATGCTTCAAAAATTAGATAAATTTTTAAATTCTTTTTATAAATTCTCAGGATACCTAGCAGCTATTTTTTTAATCTTAATTTTAGGTACTATTGTTTTAGGAATAACTTCAAGAATTTTTGGTTTTTATATTCGTGGTTTGACTGAATACTCAGGTTATAGCTTAGCATCAGCATCATTTTTAGCTCTTGCATATACATTCAATGAAAATGCTCACATCCGAATTACTTTATTTTTAGAAAAAGCAAAAGGAAAATTATTAAAATTTTTGACTTTCTGGTGTTTGGGAGTCTCCACATTTTTTTCAGGTTTTTTAGCTTTTTATTTTATTAAAATGTGGATTGTTTCAATACAGCTTGCTGAAAGGAGCCAGGGTGCAGACGAAATTTTACTTTGGATACCACAAACTGGTGTAGCGCTAGGCTCGATTATTTTCTTTATCTGCATAACACACAACTTTGTAAAAATATTTATTGAAAAATCTAATGACTGAAATTTATTTAACAATCTTTTTTATAAGTCTTCTTTTATTTTTTCTCGGCTCTGGAATTTGGGTTGGAATAAGTATGATTGGGGTTTCTACAATTGGAATGATCATGTTTACGTCAAGACCAGTTGGAGATGCGATGGCTACGACTATGTGGAGTATGGCATCATCCTGGTCTTTAACAGCTCTTCCTCTTTTTGTTTGGATGGGAGAAATTTTATTTAGAACCAAACTTTCAGAAAATCTATTTAGAGGATTATCTCCCTGGCTATCAAAATTACCTGGTGGTTTAATACATGTTAACATTTTAGGTTGTGCAATATTTGCCGCTATATCTGGATCGTCTGCCGCAACTGTGGCTACCGTTGGGAAAATGTCTATACCAGAACTTAGAAAAAGAAATTATCCAGAAAGGTTTTTATTAGGAACTCTAGCTGGATCGGGTACACTGGGTCTTTTAATTCCCCCATCAATTATTTTGATTATTTATGGTGTTACTGTTGAAGAGTCTATCGCAAAACTTTTTATTGCAGGCATTATACCGGGAATTGGTCTAGCTCTTTTGTTTATGATCTATGTAGTTGGGTGGTCCCTAAAAAATAAAAAAATAATGCCAATAATAAGTGAAGATTTTTCATTTATTGATAAAATAAAACAATCTGGCCAGTTATTGCCTGTAATACTTTTAATTTTTGCAGTTATTGGATCTATTTATGCAGGTGTTGCAACAGCAACCGAAGCGGCCTCACTTGGTGTTTTAGGGGCTTTGGTATTATCTTTTTTTCAGAAAAGTTTAACAAAAGAATCTTTCAGTAAATCATTGTTAGGAGCGACTAAAACATCTTGCATGATTGCTTTTATATTGGCTGGATCATCTTTTTTAACTTTAGCAATGGCATTTACAGGGTTACCAAAAAACTTAGCAGTTTTTATAGATGCACTTCAGTTATCTCCTTACATGTTACTTTTAGTTTTAACAATTTTTTACATTATTCTTGGAATGTTTTTGGATGGAATATCAGCTGTGGTTTTAACTATGGCTATTATTGAACCAATGATACGACAAGCTGGTTTTGATATGATTTGGTTTGGTATTTATTTAGTTATAGTTGTTGAGATGGCTCAGATTACCCCGCCAGTTGGATTTAATTTGTTTGTTCTGCAGGGAATGGCAAAAAGAGATATGGGCTTTATCGCAAGAAGTGCTTTTCCACTTTTTCTTTTAATGATCTTGGCTGTAATTATAATCATAGCTTTTCCTCAATTAGCTCTTTGGTTGCCCGAGCAAATGATTCAACCTCTTACTTAATGTCAAAAAGATATAGCGGAAAATCATTCAAAGATAGCAGTGTAATGAAAAAACCTAAATTAACTTTCAAAGAAAAAAGGAAATTAAAAAAGGAGAAGAGCGAACAAAGAAAACGCAAGCAAACTTAAGGATATTGAAGACGAAAAATTTCAAGAAATTCATGATTAAATTGAGTTCTTTAAAAAAATTATAATTAACTATTTCTTATTTTTAAAATTAGTCTACAAGAACTACAAATAATGAAAAATAATATTAGAAACATAGCTATAGTTGCACACGTAGACCATGGAAAAACTACGTTGATAGATTCTATTATGAAACAAAGTGGACTATGGCGTGACAATCAAAAAATTGAAGAGAGAATTATGGATAGTGGTGACCTTGAAAAAGAAAGAGGAATTACTATTCTTGCTAAACCAGCTTCTATAAAGTGGAAAGAAACTAGAATTAATATTATTGACACTCCTGGACACTCAGATTTTTCAAGTGAAGTAGAAAGAGTTCTTGATATGGCCGATGGAGTAATACTTTTAACAGATGCAGCAGAGGGATGTCTGCCAGGTACAAGTTTTGTAATGAAAAAAGCTTTAGCTCAGGGACTTAAGCCAATAGTGATAATTAATAAAATTGACAGAAAAGACTCTAGGCCAAAAGAAGTCATTGATGAAGTTTTTGATTTATTTGTTGCACTGGGTGCAACAGACGAACAATTAGATTTTCCAATCCTTTATGCCTCAGGACGCGATGGTTGGTCGGTAAAAGAATTGTCACAACCAAAAGAAAATTTACATTCTTTGTTGGACTTAATGTTAAAACATGTTCCTGCCCCAAAAGTAGAAATAGATAAGCCTTTCGCTATGCTTTCCACACTTTTATATGCTGATAGTTTTTTAGGCAGATGTTTAGTTGGTCGTGTTGGTCAAGGAACTGCACGTATAAACCAAAACGTTAAAGCAATTAATTTAGATGGAAAAAAAGTTGATTCTGGAAGATTAACAAAACTTTTAAGATTTGAAGGTACTAAAAAAATTCCAGTTGAAGAAGTTGTTGCCGGAGATATTATAATTATTGCTGGATTAACCAAAGCAACAGTTGCTGATACTATTTGTGATCTTTCGGTTGAAAAACCTTTACCGAGTACACCTATCGATCCACCCACTATGTCAATTAGCATAAGCGTAAATTCTTCACCACTTGCAGGAAAAGATGGAACAATACTAACTTCTACAAAAATTAGAGAACGTTTGTTAACAGAAGATGAAAATAATGTTGGAATAACTTTTTCAGAAAATGAGAACAAAGATTATTTTGAAATTAGTGGACGTGGTGAACTACAGCTAGGAGTTCTAGTAGAAACTATGAGAAGAGAGGGTTTTGAACTTACAGTTTCTCGACCTCGTGTTATTTTTAAAACAGATTCAAATGGAAATAAAACTGAACCAATTGAAGAAGTAATAATAGATTTAGATACAGAGTTTTCTTCAAAAATTATAGACAATATGAACAAACGTAAGGCTGAAATGATAAATATGATTGAAACAGGTTCTGGAAAAACTCGCTTAATTTTTCATGCTCCATCTCGCGGTTTAATTGGGTATCAATCGAGATTTATGACTCAAACACGTGGTACCGGTGTAATGAATAGAACTTTCCACTCATATGGACCTTTTAAATCTGGAATAACAGGAAGAGTAAATGGTGCATTAATTTCAATGGAAACTGGTTCAGCTGTAGCTTTTGCAATATTTAACTTACAGGATCGTGGCGAAATGTTTATTGGTCATAATACCGAAGTATACCAAGGAATGATTTGTGGAGAACACACCAGAGAAAATGATTTGGAAGTAAATTTTTTAAAAGGAAAAAAGCTAACTAATATGAGAGCTTCTGGATCTGACGAAAATGTTGTTTTAACCCCTCCTCGCAAAATGAGTCTTGAGGAAAAAATGGCTTACATTAATGATGACGAGGTTTTAGAAGTTACGCCTAAAAATTTAAGACTCCGGAAAAAATACTTAGACCATCACGAAAGAAAAAGGATGTCTAAAAAAAATTCTCAAGATATTTAAATAAAAGGGTCATAAGCCCACTGAAGTATGGCTTGCCTTTGTCTTCTTCTACAAGATAAATCATTCTTATCACAATTTTTTATAATTGCTTTTACATGTCTTGTAAAATTAAGCCATCTTTGAATTTGAATTTCGTCCATTCCTTTTAATCTTCTTCCATTTGTATACCTACAATACCACTGAAACCAACCAAGCGGATCTTCTTTAAAAATCCATCCTTTTTTAATCCATTCTTCCCGAGGTAGTCCTGATTTAATTTTGAATCTATTTAACTCAACATCAAAATTTTTACTTAGTTTAGCTTTTTTAAACCAAGATTTGGGAAATTCTTTCATTTCTTTATCTTTAAAATATGAACCTCCAAAGACACCATGTTCAAGCATTTCTTTTGGGGTTAATTGAGGTTTGAATAATTTATAAATATCTTTTTCTTTTGGCAAAATTAATTACCCTTTTTTGATTCTAAGTAATAATCAATACTACACATTTGTGGTTTGTTTGAAATGATTATTAATAATCCTCCCATAATTGCAAGATTTTTTAAGAAAGATATCATCTGCATATTATTGCTAAAATCTGTGTGAAAAATTACTGTTACTGACAAAACAAATAAAAATAAAAGAGAAGAAAAAAATCTAGTTTTAAAGCCCGCAATTAATATCACAGGGACTACAAACTCAAATACCAAAGAAGGATAAAAAAGTATTTCAGGAACTCCGTAATCGGACATATACATCATTCCTTCATCAGCAGAAAAAAACTTCCTAATTGCTTCAACAATAAATAATGAGGAAATAAAGATTCTGCCTAGAACTTCAACAATATGCATTTATTTTTTTTCTATTATTTCTTTTAATTCTGAATACTCTTCGCAATTACAATTTTTAAGTACTGCTAGCCGTTCCTTTGCTAGATCCATCCTATTAGTATTGACATATAGTTCACCTAAATATTCATTAATTCCATTATGATCAGGCTTTATTTTTAGTCCTGCTAAATAATATTTTTCTGCTTCTTTTAATTTACCGATTTTCCTCAATGCAAAACCAAGATAATTTAAAACATCCGGGTTATTTCGATCAGTTTTGTATGCTTGTTCCAATTTTCCAAGGGCTTTAGAGTATAATTTTGTCGCTCGATCGACTTTGTTTTTTTCTTCTAAGCTTTTAGCTCTTAAAATAAGTTTTTTTGCATCTTTATAGTGATCTAAATAATTATCACTAGTACTATCACTACCACTATCACTACTTGCACCATGTGATGTACCGACGTATTGCACAAAAATAAAGGCAGCAATTAATATAATAAATATTCTCTTAAACATATTGTATTTAGGCAAATTTTTTTAATTTATCCAAAGGTCTAAGCGTCACACCACTTTCTATTAGGCCACTTTTAATTGTATTTGCAGTATCAACTGCACTTTTACCATCTCCATGAACACAAATCGAATCAATTTCGCATGGGATTTGTTTGCCTGAAAAACAATTTAACGATTGGGATTTAACCATTTTTATAACATGTTTTTTTGCAATTTCAGGGTCTGTAATTAAAGCATTCGGTTTTGATCTTGAAACTAAATTTCCGTCATCTTCATAATTTCTATCTGCAAATATTTCAGCTGCTATTTTCATATTAAGTTTCTTTCCTGCTTTTTCCATTTCAGAACCAGTTGGAACAAGGAAGATCAAATCTTTATTTGCCTCAATAATGGATTTCGCAATAATATTCGCTAATTCAAAATTTTCACAAGCCATATTATTTAAAGCTCCATGTGGTTTTACGTGGGTTACTTTCATAGAATCTATTTCAGCTATTTCGTTTAAAATATTAATTTGATCAATTATCAATTTTTTTATCTCTAAAGGAGGCAGGTTTAATCTTTTTCTTCCAAAATTGTCAGGGTCATTAAAAGACGGATGTGCACCAATGCTTACTCCATTTTTTTTTGAAACTTCCACAGTCCTTTTCATTGTAGGTTTATCGCCAGCATGATAACCACACGCAATATTTGCAGAATTAACTATGCCCAATAGCAAAGGGTCGTTTTCCGTAGAACAAAACTTTGAAGTTTCGCCAAGATCACAATTAATATTAATTTCCATATTTTAAACCTTTATATAATATCTATTATATCAATTTATGTTAAAAAAAATAACCAATATTGGAGACTGCGGCATCACTTGTGATTTTGGTGATGAAGTTAATAAAAGTACAAACAAAGAAGTAATTAAACTTTTTAACTTCATTCAACAGTCAGTAAACACAAGAAAGCTAAAAGGAATATTAAATTACACTCCATCATATAACAAATTAATAATTAATTTTGAATTAGGACAAATTAAATCACAGGAAATAATAGAATTTATTAAAAGTAGCGATTATTCAAAAATAAATCTACCTGAAAATAAAAAAATTATTGAAATCCCAATATGTTACGATGAAGAATTTGCTTTGGACATCAAAAGATTAGAGACAAAAACCAAATTAAACTTTAAAGAAATAGTATCCAAACATCTTGAAACAAATTTCTTTGTTTATATGATTGGTTTTGTACCTGGACAACCCTTTCTTGGAGATCTGAATAAAGGTCTTTACCACGATAGATTAGATACACCGCGTGTAAAAATAAGCAAAGGATCTGTGGGTATAGTTGAAAAATTTTGCACGATATATACTTTCGAAAGTCCCGGTGGATGGAATATAATAGGAAGAACCCCATTCGAACTATTTAATATAAATAAAAAAGACACAAGCATTTTATCACCAGGCGACACTGTAAAATTTAAGTCAATATCAAAAAAAGAGTTTGGATCGTTTAAAAATGAATAATTACTTTAAAGTTTTAAGACCAGGTATTAATTCTACTTTTCAAGATTTAGGTAGATTTGGTTTACAGCATTTAGGAATTGTCGCAAGCGGCTGTATGGATCAATTAACATTTTGTACTTCAAATAAACTAGTTGGCAATAAAATATCCGAGGGAGCCTTAGAGTTTGCTTATCAAGGACCATTAATAGAACTTATAGGGGAAACTGTACTAGTAGCTATCTCGGGTGAAGTTAATTTTAATATCATAAAAAAAAATGGCGAGACAATCAAAGGAAACCCTAATGAAAGTTTTATAATTTCAAATGAAGACAAGATTGATATTTTATCAACAATTAATTCTGTTTATGGTTATTTTTCAATTTTTGGTGGTTTTAAAATAGAAGAGGTCAAAGGCAGTGTATCCACTTTAGTTAGAGCAAAAATCGGCCCAAATAATGGAGACAAACTAAAAGTTAATGACAAAATTTTTTTTAATAAATCTAATCAAACAGATAATTTAAAAAAAATTCAATATAATTTTGACAAAGATAACATCATAAGAGTTATGAAGGGATTACAGGCTGATTATTTTTCAAAAAAAAGTCAAAAGGATTTTTTTTCAAAAGAATATAAAGTCACAAAACTAACTGACCGAATGGGAATGAGATTAGAAGGCCAAAAACTTGAAAACTTAGTCAATAAAAATATCAAATCGGAGGGGATCACGAAAGGATCTATTCAAATTCCTGGTGACGGCCAACCAATAATTCTTCTTTCAGATCATCCAACGATTGGCGGGTATCCAAAAATTGCAAATGTGATCACAGCTGATTATGATAAATTAGTCCAAAAAACACCTGGTACAATTATTAACTTCAAATTGGTCAATTTGTCTGTTGCAGAAAATGCTTTTCAAGACTATGTAAGAAAATTCTAAATGAATTTTGTTTATAAAATACCTGGGCCTTTACTTATTCTTACAGGCGGATTTTGTTTAAGTTGGGGTGGGCTAATTTTAAGATCTTTCGAAAGTGCAAGTATTTGGCAAATCCTTTTTTATAGATCAATATTCTTTCTCTGGGTTTTAATTGCTTTCATCTTGTTAACCTATAGAAAAAAAACATTTAAAAAAATTAAAGAAGCGGGAGTACCTGGTCTTATAGGTGGAGTGTTTCTATCAACTAACTTTGTTGCTTATATGTATTCTATGATGGAAACGACTGTTGCTAATGTAGTTTTTATTATTAGTACTCAAACAGTTTTTTTACCGATAGTAGCTTATATTTTTTTAAAAGAAAAAATTTCGCCACGAGGATATGTTGCGATTGTATTAGCAATGATTGGCGTAACTTTGATGATTGGTGACTCATTTGGTACAGGATCTTTAAAAGGAAATTTAGCCGCTTTAACAATTCCAATTAATTTTTCAGTTCTAGTTTTAATAATTCGAAAATACCCAAAAGTAGATATGATTCCTGCAATATTTTATGCAGGTATATTGAGTTGTCTATATGGTTTATTTTTACTTGAGGATATGGTCATATCTACAAAAGATATTTGGTTATCATTTTTACTTGGTGTTCCACAATTAGCTTTTGGTTTTATTTTTATCACAATAGGTTCTAGAACAACCCCGGCCGTGATGGTTGGTTTGTTAATGCTTATGGAATCTATATTTGCCCCAATATGGGTTTGGCTATTTTATAATGAAATACCACCAGTAAGTGTACTTATTGGGGGAATAATTATTCTTTCCGCTGTAGTCATGAAAAGCTTGGATTATAAAAAAGTATAATTTATCAAAATTTTGTGTTATAAAAAAAGTATAACGGGAGAGACTATTTAAATATAGCGCCGAAGGAGCAACCTCCCTGGAAACTCTCAGGCAAAAGGACCGTTATTGTAATAACTCTGGAAAGCAGGCACAGCCTCACCGAAGGAGTAAATCTCTCAGGTTCTTAGACAGATGGGAAAAAAAAGGGTTATTACAAAATGGAAAAAACAGCTTTATATAATTTTCATAAAAACTCAGGGGCTAAGTTCGTTCCTTTCGCTGGTTATGAGATGCCTATCCAATATAAAGATGGCATAGTTAAAGAACATATAAATACAAGACAGTCCGCAGGTTTTTTTGATGTATCACATATGGGGCAGTTTTTTGTCTCTGGAGGTCGATCAACAGAACTTAGTTTAGAAAAAATCATACCGTTAGATTTTAAAGAAATTAAGATGAACCAGTCTAAATATTCCTTTTTAATTAATGATGAAGGAGGAGTTATAGATGATCTTATTATAACAAGAGTTGAAAATGGTTTTAATATTATATTGAATGCAGCTTGCAAGGATAACGATATTAAAGAAATTGCAAAGTGTCTAAATTCCGAAAGCAAATACGAATTAAGAAAAGATTTATCTCTTATAGCTTTACAAGGTCCTAAAGCGGAAACAATTCTAGAAACAATTATAAAAGGTGTAAAAGAACTCAAATTTATGAATGGTAATTATTTTAAATTTCTTGAAAAGAAAATTTACATAACTCGTTCTGGTTACACTGGTGAAGATGGTTTTGAGATTTCAGTTCCAAATGTAATTGTTGAAAATCTCATTAAACTACTTACAGATAAAGATGCTAAACCTATAGGTTTGGGAGCAAGAGATACACTAAGATTAGAAGCGGGTTTATGTTTGTATGGTCATGAATTAAATCAAGAGATTAATCCAATTCAAGCAAATTTAAAATGGGCTATTTCAAAAAAAAGAAGAGAAACAGGAGGATTCAAAGGTTGGGAAAATATTAAAAAAGATTTACAAAACGGAGTTTCTAAAATTAGAGTTGGCGTTAAACCAGCAGGTAAAATTATCGCAAGGGAGGGTACAAAAATTTATTCTAATACCGGTGAGGAAATAGGAATTATAACAAGCGGTACATATGGACCAAGCGTAAATAGTCCAGTTGCCATGGGATATGTAAAAAGTAAATTTTCAGAAATTGATAATAAAATTTTAATAGAGGTAAGAGGAAAAAAGCATGAGGCTAAAGTATCCAAATTACCGTTTTACAAAAAGAGTTATGTCAAATAGGAGGATATATGAGTGAAAAAAAATATTCAAAAAAACATGAATGGATCATGTTAGACGGTGAGTCTGCAACGGTAGGCATTAGTAAGCATGCAACAGAAATGCTCGGTGATATCGTTTTTGTTGAATTGCCAGAGAAAGGTAAGAGTTTAAACAAAGAAGAAAAAGCTGCTGTAGTAGAGTCCACAAAGGCTGCGAGCGATGTTTATACACCAGTATCTGGAGAAATTATGGAAACAAATCAACCAATTGTTGATGACCCTTCAAATGTAAATAAAGATCCAGAAAATAATGGTTGGTTTTTTAAAATAAAAGTTAAAGATAAATCAGAGTTAGATTCTTTAATGAGCCAGCCAGATTATGAAAAATTTGTAAAGGACAATCCAAATTAACATGATAGACGATACTTCAAAAGAATTTATCAGTAGGCACATTGGTCCGAGCACTGAAGACCAAATAGAGATGTTAAAAGCAATATCTTCAAAATCAATTAATAATTTAATTGAGAATACTGTTCCAAAGAATATTTTAATTAAAGATGAACTTAAAATTGATGAGCCAATGTCAGAGAATGATGCTCTAAAAAAATTGAAACTTTTGTCAAAAAAAAATGAAGTTTTCCGTAATTTTATAGGCATGGGTTACTATAATACTGTTACCCCAAATGTTATTTTAAGAAATATACTCGAGAATCCTGGTTGGTATACTTCTTACACTCCATACCAACCTGAAGTAGCCCAGGGAAGATTAGAAATGCTTATTAATTTCCAACAAATGATAATGGATTTAACTGGTATGGATATAGCAAATGCTTCATTATTAGATGAAGGAACTGCTGCTGCTGAAGCAGTGGGTTTATGTCAAAGGTTAGACAAAAATAATTCAAAAAAGATATTTGTATCAAGCTCATGTAATCCTCAAACAATAGATATAATTAAGACAAGGGTTGAGCCATTCAATATAGAGCTAATTATTGGTGATGAGGAAAAAATTTTAAAAGGTATTAAAGATAAAATTATTTGTGGTGTTTTAGCTTACCCTGGAACTTTAGGTGAAATTAAAGACCCTAGTGAGTCTATAAGCTTAATTCATAAAAAAGAAGGCAAAGTAATTGTTGTTAGTGATCTGTTATCTTTAACAAGACTCAAAACTCCAGCAGAACTTGGGGCAGATATTGCTGTTGGAAGTGCACAAAGATTTGGAATACCTATGGGTTATGGAGGTCCACACGCAGCGTTTTTTGCAACCAAAGAAGAATTTAAAAGATCTATGCCGGGTAGAATTATTGGAGTATCAGTTGATAGACATGGGAAAAAAGCGTTTAGATTATCTCTCCAAACAAGAGAACAGCACATAAGAAGAGACAAAGCTACAAGCAATATTTGTACTGCTCAAGCACTACTTGCGATTCTCTCAGCCGCTTATGCAATTTATCATGGACCTGAAGGAATTTTAAAAATAGCTAACAGGACATCAAAGTTAGCAAAAATATTTGCTGATGGACTGAAATCAGGTGGTTACCAACTACACTCCGAAAATTTTTTTGATACAGTTACCGTTAAAACAAACGAGAAAACAGACACTATAAATAATAAAGCCTTATCAGAAAAAATTAATTTGAGGGTAGTAGATAAAAACACATTATCTGTGGCTTTTGATGAAGTTAAGAGAGTTGATCATGTAAATACTCTACTAAAAATATTTGGAATAAAAAAAACATTTAGTAATAATGATAGAGTTGAATTAACTAATTTACCAAAAAATCTTTTAAGGACATCTAAATATCTTACTCATCCTATTTTTAATAAATATCATTCAGAAACTGAGATGCTTCGTTATTTAAAAAGATTAGAAGATTGTGATATTGCTTTAAATAGATCTATGATTGCACTTGGATCATGTACTATGAAGTTAAATGCTACAGCGGAACTTATCCCCGTGACTTGGAAAGAATTCTCATTACCACATCCTTTTGTGCCCCAAGATCAAATGAAAGGTTATAAGGTTTTATTTAATGATTTAGTTAATGATTTAAAGGAAATCACAGGTTTTGATGCAGTTTCCCTTCAGCCAAATTCAGGTGCTCAAGGAGAATATTCAGGATTAATGACAATACGTAAATTTCATTTAAATAATAATGAAAAAAATAGAAATGTATGTTTGATACCAGAGTCAGCACACGGTACAAATCCTGCAAGCGCACAAATGTGCGGCATGAAAGTAGTAGTTGTTAATTGCGATGAAGAAGGCAATGTTGATTTAATAGATTTAAAAGATAAGGTAAATAAGTATTCAAAAGATTTAGCTGCTCTGATGGTAACCTACCCATCAACACACGGAGTATTCGAAGAAAAAATTAGTGAGATTTGTGATTATGTCCATAAAGCTGGCGGTCAAGTTTATATGGATGGTGCAAACCTTAACGCACTAGTTGGTGTTGCAAAACCTGGAAAATTTGGACCAGATGTTTGTCATATTAACTTACACAAAACTTTTTGTATCCCACATGGAGGGGGAGGGCCAGGCATGGGTCCAATCGCATGCGCAAAACACTTAAAAGATTTTTTACCAAATCATAACATTACTAAAAATAATAGATCCGAGAAAAGTTTAGGCCCTGTATCTGCTGCGCCATGGGGAAGTGCGAGTATATTACCAATTTCCTGGATGTATATAAAGATGATGGGAGCTGAAGGTTTAAGAAAAGCATCTGAGGTAGCAATTTTAAACGCAAATTATATATCAAAAAAATTATCTAATCATTACAAAGTTCTCTACAAAGGAAAAAATGGAAATGTCGCACACGAATGTATTATAGATCTTAGACCAATAAAATCTAAATCAGGAATTTCAGAGGAAGATATCGCCAAAAGATTAATAGATTACGGTTATCACGCCCCAACAATGTCTTGGCCTGTTGCTGGAACTTTAATGATTGAACCAACAGAGAGTGAAAATCTGGCAGAGATAAATCGTTTTTGTAATGCATTAATATCTATTAAAAAAGAAATTGACAAAGTTGATAATGGTAGTTTTGATAAAAAAGATAATCCTTTGAAAAATGCCCCACATACACATCTTGAGCTTAGCGCAGATGAATGGAAACACTTATATAAAAGAGAAGAAGCCGCATTTCCAAATGAATATTTGAAAGATAATAAGTTTTGGCCACCAGTTGGAAGAGTTGACAATGTTTTTGGCGATAGAAATTTAGTTTGCTCTTGTCCAACTCTTCAAGAGTATAAAGAAGATGCAGCTTAAATATTAAATGAAAATTGCAGTTATTGGTTCAGGTATATCAGGTCTGTCTGCTGCTTATTACTTATCAAAAAAATATAAAGTAGATCTTTTTGAAAGGGAGGATCATTTTGGTGGACACTCATATACATACGACATAAATGAGAATCATAAAAAAGTTCCTGTAGATCTTGGATTTATAGTTTTTAATAAATTAACTTATCCAAATTTAATAAATTTTTTTAATGAACTAAAAGTTCCATACGAAAAAAGCGATATGTCTTTTTCAGTTTCTGTAAAAGACTCATCAATTGAATATGGTGGCACAGGTTTTAACGCGTTATTTGCAAGAAAAAATAATTTATTTAATTTTAATTTTATTAAAATGATTTATGAAATTATATCTTTTTATAAAACAGCACCAATTTTACTAAAAAAAGATTTGAAAAATTTGACCTTAGGAAATTATTTAGATAATTCAAAACTTTCAAAATATTTTATAAATTACCATATTGTTCCAATGGTAGCAGCAATTTGGTCAATGCCGATTTCAAAAGCGAGAGACATACCTTTTGAATTGTTTTTAAATTTTTTTAACAACCATGGGCTTTTTAAATTAAAAAACAGACCTCAGTGGTATACTGTTGCAAATAGAAGTAGAGCTTATGTAACAAAAGTCTTAGAAAAAATTAGTGGAGATTATTTAAAAAACTATAATATAAAAAAAATAGTAAGAAGCGAGGATAATGTAAGAATTTTTACACAAAATGACGGCGACCAAAGGGATTACGATCATGTTGTTTTATCTTGTCATGCAGATGAAAGTTTAAATATTATTGATAAACCAACAGTAGATGAAAAAAAAATTCTTAGAGAATTTTCTTATATTCCAAATACCGCATATCTTCACACAGATACAAATTTGATGCCAAATAAAAAAAATGCTTGGTCGAGCTGGAACTCAATTTCCACAAAAGATTTATCTCACACATGCATTACTTACTGGCTAAATAAGCTGCAAAATTTAAAAACAAAAGAGAATTATTTTCTGACTTTAAATCCAATATTTGAAATTAAAGAAAATAAATTAATAAAAAAAATTAATTTTACACACCCTTATTTAAATATTAAAAGTTTTAAAACACAAACAAAATTAAATACTCTTCAAGGTAAAAATAGGACCTGGTTTTCAGGCAGTTATTTTGGTTACGGTTTTCATGAGGATGGGTTAAAATCAACTTTAGAAATGATAAATCAATTTGAAAGAAGATATGGAGACTTGTATATACAAAGGCATAGTTACTCATCGAAGATTTAAACCGAAAAGACATTTTTTTAATTACAAAACCTTTTCTGTCCTTTTTGATTTAGATGAATTAAAAGATTTAGAAAAAAGGATTTCGATATTTTCTCTCAATAAATTTAATCTTTTTAGTTTCTACAACAAAGATCATGGAAATAGAGATGGCAGCGATATTAAAAACTGGGTTAAGAATAATCTAAATAAATTTAACATTAACTTTGAGGTATCAAAGATCAAACTTTTATGTTTTCCACGTATTTTTGGGTATGTATTTAATCCACTAAGTATTTTTTATTGCTACAACGAAAAATCTGAATTAAGAGCAATTCTTTATGAGGTAAAAAATACTTTTAATGAACAACACACTTACATTTTTCAGGTAAAAAATAATTCTAAAATTATCACACAAAGTTGTAACAAAAAGTTTTATGTATCACCATTTATGGAAATGGAGACTTATTATAATTTTAGATTGTCAGAACCTAAAGAAACTTTAAGTGTCTTTATAAAACAAAAAGATATCGATGGAATGTTGCTTTCAGCGTGTCAAATTGGAAAGAAAGAGCAGATATCCACAAAACGATTACTGGTTAACTTCCTTAAACACCCAATGATGACAATTAAAATTATAATGGCGATACATTTTGAAGCATTAAGACTATGGAGGAAAGGGGTTAAGTTAGTAAAAAGAAATACCAAAATGAAAAATAATCTTTCTTTAGAAAAATGATATTCAGTCCATACAAAATCTCTGAAAATTTTGTTCTAAAGAAATTGAACTATATTAAAGATGGAAAGCTTACAGTAGAAAACTATGATGGAAAAATACATCAATTTGGAAACCAAGAAAGTTCTTTAAGTGCGAAAATTAAAATCCACAATCCAAATTTTTATTTTAATATAATAAGGGGTGGTAGTACCGCTTTAGCAGAGAGTTATATTAGAAACGAATTTGAGACTTTAAATTTACCTTCTTTAATTGAGCTAACTGCAAAAAATATAAATATAACCCATGAATTTTCAGGAATATTTAATATTTCAGGTATAAACAGTATTTTTAAAAAACTTTTTATATCAAACACCAAGAAAAAAAGTGTTGAAGATATTTCAAAACATTATGACTTAGGTAATGAATTTTTTTCTACCTGGCTAGATAAAACATTAACCTATTCATGCGGTATTTTTGATAAACCTGATCAAGAATTAGAAAAAGCTCAAATTAATAAATACAATAAACTTATAAATTTAATACAACCAAAACCGGGAGATAAAATTTTAGAAATAGGATGTGGATGGGGTGGTTTTGCAGAACATCTTGCAAAAAATTATGATGTTCAACTTGATTGTATCACGATCTCACAAAAACAATTTGAGTTTACAAAAAAAAGAATAAATCTTTTAGGTTTACAAAATAAAGTTAAAGTGAAGTTTTTAGACTATAGAGATTTAAAAGACAAATATGATGCAATAGCTTCTATAGAAATGATCGAAGCAGTTGGAGAAAAGAATTTGAATAAATATTTTAAAACAATTAAGAACAATCTTAAACCAAATGGAGTTGGGGCTATTCAAGCTATTATTATTAAAGATGAACTTTTTGATAGATACAAGAAAAATCAGGATTTTATACAAAAATATATTTTTCCAGGAGGCTTTTTACCTTCCTTAAAATCAATAAAAAATTACACAAAGAAAACAGGACTAACTTTGAGAGGATATAATTCTTACGGAATACATTACTCACATACATTGAGCAAATGGAGAGAAAACTTTATAGGTTCTTGGAATAATATCTCAAAACAAGGTTTTGATAGTTCATTTAAAAAAATCTGGGACTTTTACTTTTCTTATTGCGAAGCTGGTTTCAGAGCTAAAAATATTGATTTAATACAATTTTCATTTAGGAATGAATAAAAAATGAGATATATTTTAACTTTGTTTTTAACATTATTTTTAACGAATTGTGTAGCAGGAATGAAACCAGAAGACTTTAAAGATCAAAAGCCAAAATTAATTATTGAAGAATTTTTAAATGGAAATGTCAAAGCGTATGGTGTACTTCAAAATAGAGGTGGTAAAGTCACCAGACAATTTTCAGCAGACCTAGATGGCAAGTGGGACGGCAAACAATTAATTCTTGACGAAAAATTTAATTGGTCGGATGGTGAAGTTCAAACTAGACAATGGAAAATTATAAAAAAAGATGAACATAATTATGAGGGTACAGCTGCAGATGTTGTTGGAACAGCAAAAGGTTTCTCTTATGGATCAGCTTTCAAATTAGAGTATGTTTTACTTGTCCCTGTAAAAGGAAAAGAAATAAAAATAACATTTGATGATTGGATATTTAAACAAAGTGACACCATTGCAATCAACAGAGCTAAAATGACAAAGTTTGGTTTTAGAGTAGCTGATCTGACAGTGGTTTTTGTTAAGAATTAATTTAACGGTTCACAAATTTATTCACCAAAAAATTGTAGACTTTATTTGGCAAAATTTGAAAGATTTTATAAATAAAAGCTATTTGTGGTGGGAATATAATTTCGAATGATTTTTTATTTATTAAGCCATTGTATATTTTTTCTGCAGCATAGTTAGTATCTTTTAAAAAAGGCATTTTAAATTCATTTTTATCTGTCAAAGCTGTTTTGATAAATCCTGGAGATATAAGAGATACTCTTACGTTAAATTTTTTAAAATCAAAATAAATTCCTTGGGTAAAATTATTTAAAGATGCTTTTGATGCAGTATATCCTGATGATTTAGGTAAGCCTCTATACCCTACTGGTGATGAGACAATTGAAATATGTCCGTTTTTCTTATTTTGAAAATACTCTTGAACTGCTTTAACACACCCAACTACACCTAAAAAATTAACCTCCATCACTGTTTTTACATTCTCTACGCTTAGACCTTTTTCTGACTTCCTTTCGTAAGTACCAGAACTAAAAATACAAAGATCTATATCTTGAAAGTCTTTTAATATTTTATTAAATGTTTCTTGAGTTTTATTTGAGTCAGTCACATCCGTGGGGTAAGCAAAAATATTCTCATTTTTTGCCATTTCATTTAATAGATTTTCTCTTCTAGCAGAAATTGCAACTTTCCAGTTTTCTTTTGCAAATTTTTCAGCAACAGCCTTCCCAATACCGCTACTTGCACCTGTTATCCAAACTTTCTTTTGGTCATTACTCATGATAAATTATATCTCATATTAATGTTTAATAATAAATACTTATCTTTATTTTTAATAGTTTTAATTACATTTACGGCATCTGCAATAGGTGGAGTTGTAACATCAATTTTTAAGGAACCTTGGTATTCACAAATAATTCGACCATCATTTAGCCCACCATCATGGGTTTTTGGCCCCGTATGGACGACACTTTACATATTAATGTCTATAGCAATTTGGTTTAACTGGATTTCTTATCGGAACCAGAAAACATTAAACATTTATTTCATTCATATAGTTTTTAATTCGCTGTGGAGTGTAATTTTTTTTGGCTTTCATCAAATTTTATTATCTGTGTTTAATTTATTAATAATTTTGTTTTTTATCATTTGGCTTATGGTAATTTATTATAAAACTACTAAACTTAGCTTTTTACTAATGACACCATATTTGTTATGGTCCTCTTTTGCATTTTTACTAAACGTAAGTATTTTTTATTTAAATTAATAAAATAATGAATTATTGAAGTATGAAATCGAATTTTTTAAAAAGAATTTTTAGAGCAATAAAAATTGATCCCGAACTATACGAAGAAGTTGAGCACGATAAATCTGCAACCTTTCAAGCAGCATGTGTAGTTGTATTGTCAAGCTTAGCAGCAGGTGTAGGGGCCATACATTTAGGAGCAACAAGTTTCTTTTTAGGTCCATTAATATCTTTAGCTAGTTGGTACTTCTGGGCATTTTTGATTTTTATTGTTGGAACAAAATTGTTTCCAGACAAACAAACAAAAAGTGATCATGGAGAACTACTTAGAACAATTGGTTTTTCCAGTGCTCCTGGAATAATTAGAATATTTGGTTTCACACCTGAATTAATGACAGTAACATTTATTGGCTCCTCATTTTGGATGTTGGCTTGCATGGTAGTTGCTGTTAGACAAGCTCTTGATTATAAAAGTTTGTGGAAAGCGCTTGGTGTTGTAGTGTTGTGCTGGTTTATCCAAGCTATTTTATTGTTTTTAATACTAATTGTTTTTAATAGATAAAACTAGATTTTTGTTGGATTGGGTTTGTTTTTGTAAACCACCTCAGGATCAAATTTTTTCTTTTTCTCTTTAAAATCTATTTTAACCTTTTCAGTGTTTTCAATCTTTCCAAGAGTAATTGATCTATAAAAACAGGATTTGTAACCAACGTGGCAACTTGCGCCATCGCCTATATCTACACTCATCCATATAGAGTCTTGATCATCATCTATTCTCATCTCAACAACTTTTTGAACAAAACCACTTGTTTCACCTTTGTGCCAAACTTCTTTTCTTGATCTACTCCAATAATGAGCTTCTTTAGTTTCAATAGTTTTTTTAAGAGCTTCAGAATTCATGAAACCTTGCATTAAAACTTCCTTAGTTTTAAAATCAGTTGTTATGACAGGTATAAGCCCATCATTGTTAAATTTTGGTGAAAGTAAATTACCCTCTTCAATATCCGCGACATTTTCTCTTTTTTTAAACATTTGATTAGCTATATAAAACTATAATAAGTTTGCAGTTTGCATTAATAATTTTTATTATATATTAATTTTGTTATTTATGAAAATAGTTAAAAATACGGATAATGCCGTTTTAAAAGATAAATCAGAAGTTTCAGACAAAGAAGCAGAGGAAGCTTTTAGAACTATATTGCGATGGATCGGTGAAAATCCAAACAGAGAGGGGTTGTTAGAAACTCCAAGAAGAGTAACAAAAGCTTATAAAGAATATTTTAAGGGATATAACCAAGAAATTACCTCAGAATTATTAAAAACTTTTGGTGACGTTAATGGTTACGATGACATGGTACTACAAAAAAATATTTCTGTTCAAAGTCATTGTGAGCACCATATGGCACCAATTATTGGAGTAGCCCATGTTGCTTACATACCAAAAAAAAGAGTAGTAGGTTTAAGCAAGCTAGCAAGGGTTGTTGAAGTTTATTCTAAAAGATTACAAACACAAGAAAGATTAACTATGCAGATTGCAAAATCTCTAATGGATGGTTTAGATGCCCATGGAGTTGCAGTTACAATAGATTCAACTCATCAATGTATGACTATGAGAGGTATTAAAAAAGAAAAAGCAACTACAATCACAAATTATTTTTTAGGTAAATTTAAAGACGATCTTAGTTTTCAGAATAGATTTTTAAAACATATTTCTGATAATAATTAGTCATCATCTTCATCTCTCCAATTATCTAAATAGAATTTATAACAAGCATAAGTTACTGCTACAATTCCATAACAAAAAGCAAATAATAAACCATCTTCTTTACCTAAATAACTCCAGCTAATTTGGAAAACTAATATAGGAGAAATTAAAATAATGAGAATTATACTTAATCTTATATAATAAGGAAATTTTTGCTTCATAATCAATCTTATATTCTCAAAAAATAATTTGTCATATTAATTTGTCACATGTAAGATAAAACATGCCGAAAAATTTCAAAGCCATTGTAATTGACAATAAAGATGAAAAATTTACTCGTGAAGTAAAAGATCTCAATAGCGATCATTTAAAAGATGGAAATGTTTTAGTTAGAATAGATTTTTCAAGTTTAAACTTTAAAGATGCATTGATATTAAATAATGGTGGAAGAATTGTTAAAAAATATCCATTTGTTCCAGGTATAGATTTTTCAGGTATTGTGGAAGAGTCGGAAGATGAAAAATTTAAAAAGGACGATAAGGTAATATTAACCGGATTTAGAGTAGGAGAAATTTATTATGGAGGATTTTCACAATACGCAAAAGTAAACTCAGATTTTCTAGTAAAATTACCAAAAGATTTAACAAATAAAAAAGCTATGATGATGGGTACAGCTGGTCTTACAGCTTTGTTATGTTCTTTTGCGGTAAAAGCTAAAGAAGAACTTTTAATGGGGTCCAAAGTAAAGGATGTTTTGGTAACTGGAGCAACAGGTGGGGTTGGTAGTTTCGCTGTCATGGCTTTATCAAAAATGGGTTATGATGTTCATGCTGTTACAGGAAAAAAAGACAAACATGATTATTTAAAGAAATTAGGTGCTAAAAACATTTTAGATAGAAAAGAATTTATGGGTGAAAGTAAACTTTTGGAAAAGGGTATGTGGGACTGTGTTGTTGATAATGTTGGTGGAGAAGGGCTTACTAAAATTTTAGCACAAACAAAACCAGGTGGTATTGTCGCTTTACCAGGTAACGCTGGGGGCGTTAAAATTGCAACTAATACAATGCCTTTTGTAATAAGAGGGGTAAAATTATGGGGGATAGACTCCTCAGGCACTTCAGCAAGAAGAAAAGATTTTGTGTGGAACGAAGTAGGCAAACTGATTGATTTTACTATGATTGAAAGCTCAATTAAGGAAGCATCTTTAAACGAGTTACTGAGTGAATTTCCAAAAATGCTTAAAGGTGAATTGACCGGTAGAATTCTGGTAAATCCCAACAAATAAAATATGGATTGGGATAAATTAAAAATTTTTCATGCAGTAGCTGAGTCTGGAAGCTTTACAAAAGCCTCAACAGTATTAAATTTAAGCCAATCTGCAATAAGCAGACAAATTCAAACTTTAGAAAATGAACTCAAAATCCATCTCTTCGAGAGACACGCTAGAGGTTTAGTTTTGACAGATAATGGAGAGTACTTATATAAAACAGCACACGAAGTAATATCAAAATTAAAAGATGTAGAGGCCACATTAAGCGATGAGAAAGACAAGCTAAATGGCAAACTTACTATTACTACCGTTGTGAGTTTTGGAACAACTTGGTTAACACCAAGAATAAAAGAGTTTATGGCGCTTCATCCAGAAATAGAAATTGAACTTATATTTGATGATAAAGAGTTAGACCTTAGTACTCGCCAGGCTGATGTAGGAATTTTTATGAGGAGGCCAAAACAATTAAATTATATTCAAAAAAAATTGATAGATCTAAACTACCATATTTATGGTTCAACAAAATATTTAGAAAAATATGGTCATCCAAAAAATATAAAAGATTTAGATAAGCACAAATTTATTACTTATGGCAGAGGAGCACCATCCCCTGTATTCAATCCCGATTGGGCATTAAAGTTAGGCTCTAAGGATAAAAAAAAGAGAAAACCAGTTATGAAAGTAAATAGTGTTTATGGATTACTTTTAGCTGTACAAAGTGGAGTTGGTCTTGCTGCTCTTCCAGATTATATGACAGCCAACGTTTCAAATATTACAAAAATCTTACCTGAGATTGAAGGACCTTTAACCGAAACTCATTTTGTTTATCCCCAATCATTAAAAAATGTTGCTAAAGTCAAAGCTTTTAGGAATTTTTTATTTAGTAAAGTAAGTGAATGGAAATTTTAATTAATATGTTTCAGCTTTTATTTTAAGTTTAGCACCTTCTTCAATTGAAAGATTTTTCTGATTTAAAACACCTTCAACTTCTGCTGTAGATTTTATCTTTATTAGATCAGAATTAATATTTCCATTTGAAGTCCCACCAAGAGTTGCATCAGTTGAGCTTATATTTCCATTAATCTTCGATCCTGAGTGTGTCTGCAACTTGTCTGCAGTAACATCTCCATCTATTTTGGCGTCGATTACTAATCTCTCTTTTTCAATTATGTCCCCCTTTATTGTCACATCAGAGAGAAGTACTGAAGTTTTTTCACTCATAAAATTATGATACAATTATAAGTTGATTAAATCAAACAATTTAAATACTTAAGCTTCAAATAATGTAGTAAAAATTAAATATCGAACTAAATGATACCTCTAAAAGACGACAATCCAACAAAAAGCAGACCAATAGTAAGCTACGGAATTATTGGATTTTGCGTTTTAATATTTTTAGCACAAACAGGTCTAAGCGAGACAGAACTTCGAGATTTTACTTATTCATATGGACTTATACCTTCCGTTCTTATGGGAATAGATCAACTTCCAAATGATCTTTATAGAATTTCACCAATAGGGACTATTTTTACATCAATGTTTATGCATGGTGGGTGGATGCATTTAATTGGAAACATGTTATATCTTTGGATTTTTGCTGACAATATAGAAGATGATTTAGGTACTTTAAATTTTGTAATTTTTTATTTTGTTTCAGGTATTGGAGCTGCGATGGCCCAAGTACTTATGGATGTTAATTCTCAAATACCAATGATAGGTGCTAGTGGAGCAATCGGAGGAGTATTAGGTGCCTATTTAATTAACTATCCTAATGCAAGAGTATTGGTTTTAATACCTTTTGGGTTTTTTAGCCAGTTAATCAAAATAAGAGCTCTTTATGTTTTAGGTTTTTGGTTCATTTTACAGTTTATAAATTCATTCCTAACAGCCTCTTCTAGTGGTGGAGGAGTAGCATATGCCGCACATATAGGTGGTTTTATTACTGGTGTTGTATTAATATTATTCTTAAATAAAAAAAGTAATAAAAAAAACTTTAATAAGAAAATCAATAAAAAACAAAAAGGTCCCTGGGAGTAATGAGCTATATAATTCCATTCATAATTTTAATAACCGTAGTAGTTTTTATTCATGAATATGGACATTATTACTTTGCAAGAAGATATGGAGTTGCAGTAACAGATTTTTCAATTGGTTTTGGTAAAGAAATTTTTGGTTTCAACGACAAAAATGGAACAAGATGGAAATTTTGTTTAATTCCACTTGGGGGTTATGT
This sequence comes from uncultured Pelagibacteraceae bacterium, assembly GCA_902519465.1. GTDB lineage: Bacteria > Pseudomonadota > Alphaproteobacteria > Pelagibacterales > Pelagibacteraceae > Anoxypelagibacter. The sequence continues at coordinate 4,785 of CABYJW010000009.1, read as the reverse complement.
CAAATTTTTTGGTGATAGAAATGTATTTAGCCAATCTGAACAAGAAGAGTTGTTAAAAAAATACAGCAAAGAAGATCAAAAAAAATTATTTGTTACAAAACCATTATATCAAAGATCATTAATAGTTGCCGGCGGCCCTTTAGCAAATTTTTTATTGGCTATATTAATTTTTACCTTAATTAATATTTTTGTCGGTAAAGATTTTACTCAGCCAAAAATTGAAGAAGTAACAATAAATAGTCCCGCAGAGAAAGCAGGATTAAAAAAAAATGATATTATAATTGGTATAAATGACAATAAAGTAGAAAGTATTCTAGAGGTATCAACTTATATCAATACAAATAATGCAGAAAAGTTAAAAATACAAGTACTAAGAGATCAAAAGAAAATCTCTCTTGTTGCCATCCCGGAAATAATAGATTCTAAAGATCCATTAGGGAATTCCGTAAAAAAAAAAATAATTGGAATTAAAATAGGGCCTGCTAACAATGAATTTAATAAAGAGAAACTTGGACCTACAAAGGCAGTATATTATGCAACAAAAGAAATTTGGTTTGTCTCTAAGACGACAATTCAGTTTGTTGGATCTATGTTTCAAGGCAAGGCAGACACCTCCCAACTAGGAGGACCAATCAAAATCGCTAAAATTTCTGGTCAAGTTATGGAATTTGGAATATTGGCTTTTCTAAGCACAATAGCATACATCTCAATTAGTCTTGGTTTGATTAACTTATTTCCGATACCTCTTCTAGACGGGGGTCATTTGATGTTTTATTTATTTGAAAAAATTTTAGGAAGACCTTTAAGCCAAGCAACACAAGAAGGTTTTTTTCGAATCGGTCTTTTTTTACTTCTTTCTTTAATGTTATTTACTACTTTTAGTGATTTAAAAGATTTAGGATTATTTTAATTATCATTTAGATTGTAAAAAAACCTAATAAAAACAAGGCTTTTTCACAAACACTCTATTTTGTGTTTATAAACATGGTAGCTACTATATTTTCGTTGATTTTATTGAGTTTTTGTACAAATTGAAAAAAGCAATAAAAAAGGGGCTAAAATGAACAAAAAACAACTAGTAAATAAAATAGCAACAGCAATGAGCCAAAGTAAAGCTGATGCTGAAAGAATGTTCGACACTATTACTGGTATTATTCTAGATTGCCTAAAAAATGACGAAGCCGTGAAAATCGCTGGTTTTGGCACTTATAAGGTAGCTAAAAGAAAAGCCAGAATTGGTAGAAATCCTCGAACTGGAGAGCAGATCCAAATTTCTGCCTCACAGAAGGTTAAATTCCTACCTGCAAAAGGTTTAAAGGATATGTTTAATAAATAGTCAGTTTAACAACCCTTAAAAATCACTATTTTAAGGGTTGTTTTAAAGCACTAACTGTCACACCCCAAAAAAATTCATAACTCCTCTTCCGATAAAGCACTTCTTAAAAATCTCAACTGATCTACGGTAAATGACTTGGAGGTATAATGAAAAAATATATAGGTTATTTCTTTGCGGGTACGGCAATTTATTTTGCTTTCGCTGGTTTAGGCTACGCCGAAACCACTGTATCTGCAGAAGTTCAATACATTTTTAATACAATACTATTTTTAATGTCAGGTTTTCTGGTTATGTGGATGGCAGCGGGTTTTGCCATGCTTGAATCAGGGTTGGTTACATCTAAAAGTGTATCAGCGATCTGCGCTAAAAATATAGGTTTATATTCAATTGCCGGAATTATGTTCTGGTTAGTTGGATACAATTTAGCTTACGGTATACCAGAAGGTGGATGGATAGGTTCATTCTCTTCTTGGAGTGACGCATCATCGTTAGAAACAGGTTATTCTGATGGTTCAGATTGGTTTTTCCAAATGGTATTCTGTGCAACAACAATGTCAATCGTATCAGGAACATTGGCTGAAAGAATTAAAATTTGGCCATTCTTCTTATTTGCAGCTATTTTAACTGGATTTATTTATCCAATTGAAATGGGATGGCAGTGGGGCGGTGGTTGGTTATCAGCTTCTGGTTTTTCTGATTTTGCAGGTTCAACATTAGTACATGCTGCTGGAGGAGCTGCTGCTCTTGCCGGTGCAATAGTACTTGGTGCGAGATCTGGAAGATTTACCTCAGGAGGTGGCGTAAAAGCTATGCAACCTTTTGCGGCTTCTTCAATTCCATTAGCAACACTTGGGGTATTTATACTTTGGTTAGGTTGGTTTGGATTTAACGGTGGCTCACAATTAGCTGCTGGAACACTCGAAGATGTTAGCTCTGTTGCAACTATTTACATTAACACGAACTTAGCTGCTGGTGGCGGAGTTATGGCCGCTGCTGTAGTATCAAGACTATCTGCTGGTAAAACAGATGTAGTAATGATGCTTAATGGCGCGATCGCTGGTTTAGTTGGTATAACAGCTGAACCTTTAACACCAAGCCCACTTGCTGCAATCGTGATTGGAGCAATAGCTGGTGTCTTAATGTACTACTCAACAAAACTATTATACAAAATGAAAATAGATGATGTTGTTGGAGCTATTCCTGCACACTTAGTAGCTGGAGTATGGGGTACATTAGCAGTTCCATTTACAAATACAGATGTAGGTTTTGGTTCACAATTCCTTGGAACAATTTCAGTGGTAATTTTTGTTTTCGTAGCATCATACATTGTATGGTCAATCATGAAAGCAACTATTGGAATTAGAATCAGTAAAGAAGCTGAAAGGCTTGGTACTGATAAGTCGGAAGTTGGTGTAATCGCTTACGGAATAAGAGACTAAATAATTCTCCTTCTTCCTCCCTTTCGTTTAGATGGAGACAAGAAAAGGCCCAGACTTAAAGTCTGGGCCTTTTAATTTATAAAGACCTTATATAATCTAAAACTTCTTGAGCATGGTCTTTTACCCTAACATTTGACCAAATTTTGAGAATTTTGCCGTTTTTAATAATTATTGTGGATCTTATAGTTCCCATGAATTTTTTACCCATAAAAGATTTTTTACCCCAAACTCCAAATTTTTTTTGAACATTTACTTTTTCATCAGACAATAATTCAAATGGTACTTTATATTTCTTTTTAAAACTTAAATGACTTTTAATATTATCTTTTGAAATTCCAACAACCTCAAAACTCAAACTTTTAAATTTTTTATATAATTTTGTGAAATCCTTTGTCTCTAAAGTACAACCGGGTGTATTATCTCTAGGGTAAAAATAAACTACTAAACCCCCCTTAATTTTCCTGCTATCAAAAGTTTTTAAAGTTGTTGAATCAAGACTAAAGGCGGGTGATTTTTTATTTTCTTTAACTTTCATTTTCTTCCCAGAGTTTTTTCCAGTCTACATTTGGCGATAAACCATAAATTGAATTTACATTTGTAAAATGAACAGAGAGAGACGGGATAGGTGATATGCATAATTCTTTTTTATAAATGTTATGTAATGGTTTCTCAAAAGGATAGTGTTCAAATTTACACATACTAATTAACTCTTCATAATAATTATTAATAATTTTTTTACTCATTACAAATGAACATAAAGTTTGATCTATTTTACGCCAATGTCTATTCTCACCCATAAAAACTTTAGTATCATTTGTTCCAGTATATAAATAAGGGTAGTCAGTTGGACATATAATTAATTCTTTATTAATTAGTGATGAAAATTTTTCATAGGCAAATAAAATTTCTGAAACTGCATTTATTTTATGAAGATAATCATCTTCAACAAAATAAGTTAAATCTTCGCATTTTTCTTTTGATAAAACAATTGATTGCTGAAAAGGATAATTCAGAAAAAAACTTTATTGAAAAGATATTTAATGCCATTTGGATGGATGGGCTAAATATGAATGATCCAATTGTAATAAATAAAGTTTTAAAAAATATTGATTTAAATCCTGAAATTTTTTTTAAAAAAGTATCTGATCAAAAAGTAAAAGATAAATTGAGAAAATTAACTGATGATGCGCTAAAAAAGAAAATCTTTGGTGTTCCTGCTTTTGTTGTAAACAAAAAAATGTTTTGGGGCCAAGATAGACTTTCTTACGCAATTGATGAAATCAAAAAATAGATTATTTTTTTTCTTTAATAATAACTTCAAGACCTTGATTGGCTAAAGATCCAAAACCACCCTCGGCATGAGCAATATTATTATACCCCATGTCCTTAAGTGTTTTTGCTGCAAGAGCAGATCTCATACCAGCCGCACAAAATAAAATTAGTTTTTTATCTTTTGAAAATTTATTTTTATTATAGTACTGACTTTTTGGATCTAACCAAAATTCCAACATACCTCTTGGTATATGTAATGCTCCTTTTATAGTTCCGTCTCTCCACAATTCTCTGATATCTCTTATATCTATTAAGGTACATTGGTTTTTTTCGTTTAATTCTTTTATTTCGATGGGAGTTAGCGTTTTAATTTCTTTTAAAGCTTTTTCAACTAATTCTTTTGAAGATTTAATATTCATTTTTATATATATAAACTATTATAATAATAGTTTAAATGAGAGAAATAAAACCGAACAAAAAAAACATATTTTCTAAATTTTTTATTAAAATATGTAGATTTTTTGGATTTGAAATCATCGACCAAAATAACTTTACAGCACCAGTTTCTAATAAAAGTTTAAACGAGTCTTTAAGTATTCCGGGTAAACGTTCCATCACTCTGCCATTGGGTGAAGTAAAAATTACTAGGAAAGTAAAATCTTTTGATGTGATTTTAAGAACTTGCATGACAGTAAACATGCTTACTCAATCCAAGAAGAGAATTTTTGAAAAAGAGAA
>CABYJW010000008.1 GCA_902519465.1 uncultured Pelagibacteraceae bacterium | reverse complement strand
TAATTTTAGATATCTTGTTTTTTATTTTTTCAATATCAGAACCCTTTTTCCCTATAACAAAACCGGGCCTAGACGTATGAATAGAAACTGTACATTTTTTTGACGATCTTTCTATTACAACTTCTGAAACACCAGCATTTTTAATATTTTTTTTGATAAACTGTCTAATCTTATAATCTTCGATTAAATATTTTCCATAGTCTCCCTTTTTCGCAAACCAAAGTGAATCCCATGATCTATTTATTCCAAGTCTGAAACCTATTGGATGTACCTTTTGACCCATTATTTGTTTACCTCATTTTTTTTTGTTTTGCTTTGTTTTTCCTCTAAAATTATTGTTATCCGGCTAAAAGGTTTTTTTATTGGTGCCGCTCTTCCTTTGGCTCTGGGTCTAAATCTTTTCATTACAATTGATTTTCCAACATAAGCCTCTTTTATATAAAGATTGTCAATGTCATATTGATAATTATTTTCAGCATTCGCGATTGCCGATTTAACAGTCTTCTTAATATCTAAAGCCACTTTTTTTCTTGTAAATTCCAAGTCTCTTATTGCTACATCTGCTTTTTTCCCTTTTATAAAATTTAATACTAGGTTAGCTTTTCTAGCTCCAGTTCTGACATTTTTGTTTATAGCTTTAACTAAATTATTTTTTTGCATCGTCTTTTCCTTTTGAAGCTGGAGTTGGTGTAGCTGCTGGTGCTTTAGTGCTAGCAGGGGATGGTGCACTTGGTGCAGGTTTTGATGCAGCACCTCCTCCATCAGCTGCAGCTTTTTTGTCAGCTGGTGTATGTCCTGAAAATTTCCTTGTTGGAGAAAACTCTCCTAATTTATGTCCCACCATTTCTTCTGATATTGTAATTGGTATAAATGATCTTCCATTATGTATTAAAAAACTATGACCAACAAACTCAGGTATAATTGTTGAGTTCCTTGACCAAGTTTTGATCGGCTGTCTTTTCCCCTTATCTTTTAATTTATCAACTTTTTTTAACAGACTGGGATGTACGAATGGACCTTTCCAAATACCTCTTGTCATCGTTTATTCCTTTTCTTTCTTCTGGTAATAATAAATTTGTCACTTCTTTTAGGTCTTCTAGTCTTAAGCCCTTTTGCAGATTGACCCCAAGGAGATACCGGATGTCTTCCGCCGGCTGACTTACCTTCACCACCACCGTGTGGATGGTCAACTGGATTTTTGACAACTCCCCGAACCATCGGTCTTTTTCCTTTCCATCTATTTCTCCCAGCTTTACCAATTTGAATATTTTTTTGATCGGGGTTTGAAACTGTTCCTATTGTTGCTTTGCATGAACTTCTTACTTTTCTCGTTTCTCCTGATGATAATTTAATTATTGCATACTCATCATCAAATCCAGAAATAGTTACAGATGAACCAGCTGATCTTGCGAGTTTTCCACCGTTACCCTCTATTAATTCAACATTATGAACGAGTGTTCCAGGAGGTATATCCTTTAAAGACATTGCGTTTCCAATTTTAATTTCTTTTTTTATTCCTGAGGTAATGGTGTCGTTAATTTTTAAACCTTCTGGACAAATAATATAATTTTGCGTGTTATCTTCATATTTTATTAATGCAATGTATGAAGTTCTATTGGGGTCATACTCTATTCTTATAACTTTTCCTAATGCATCAATTTTATTTCTGTAAAAATCAATGATACGGTATCTTTTTTTATGCCCTGCTCCCTTTGATCTTGATGTTATCCTGCCTAAATTATTTCTTCCTCCAGTGGACACCTTTCCTTTTGTCAAAGATTTTATAGGAGAACCTTTCCAAATATTTTTTCTGTCAATAAGAACTGTTGATCTAGTTGATTTTGTATAAGGTTTAAAAGTTTTTAAGGTCATTTTTTAAACTCCTGTAGCCAAATCTATTGTTTGGCCTTTTTTTAAAGTAACTACAGCTTTTTTAAATCCACTTCTTTTTCCAAGTTTGCCTCTAACAACCTTAGATTTTGGTTTGTTATTAATTGTATTTATTTTAATAACGTTAACTTTAAAAATTTTTTCAATATTTTTTTTAATTGAATGTTTTGATGCACCTTCATGTACTTTAAATACAACTTTGTTCAATTCAGATAATCCGGTTGCCTTTTCAGTTATTACAGGTGATTTTATTGTGTCTAAATAATTAATTTTTTTCATTTATCAACCTTTGTTCAATATTTTTAATTGAACTTTTCGTAAAAAGTACGTTTTTAAACCTTATAAGATCATAAACATTAGTTCCTTTATAATTTATTAGTTTAACATCAGGTATATTTCTTACAGATTTATAAATGTTTTTTTCTGTTTCTTGATCAGAGATGATTAAAACGTTTTCTAACTTGTTTTTAATTAAAAAGTTATTAAAAATTTTAGTTTTTTCTATTTTCTTTTTGACATCATCCAATATATAGAGTTCTTTATTGTTATTTTTTTTTGATATTGTTTGAGCTAGTGCTAACTTTCTAATTTTTTTATTTATACTTTTAGTCTTATAATTGTCTCCTTTTGGGCCGTGAGCTACACCACCGCCAACAAATATTGGTGCCTTTCTACTTGAGTGACGTGCACCACCTGTTCCTTTTTGAGCGTAAATTTTTCTAGTTGATCCAGTTATCTCGTTACGTTGTTTTGTTTTTGCAACTCTCTTTTTTGATCTATTTAATTGCCAGTCAACAACATACTTTAAAAGTTTATTATTAACTTTAAGACCAATTAATTTTTCAGATAAATTAACATTTTCGGATTTTCCAGTATTATCAATGTTTAAAACTTTTATACTCATAAATTATTTGTTTTTGGATTGCTCTTGTTTGGCTGGTTTTTTTTCAGCTGGTTTTTTATTATCAGGTTTCTTTTCTTTCTTTACATCTTGACTTGTGTTTTGTGCATATTTTTCCGCAGAAGTTTTTCGATTAAATGTTTTTACAGATTTTCTAAGGAAAACAACGGAATTTTTCGATCCTGGAATTGATCCTTTCAAATATAACAAATTATTTTCCAAATCTGATTTTATTATTTCTAAATTTAAAATAGTTCTATATTTTGCTCCCATGTGGCCTGCCATTTTTTTTCCTTTAAAAACTTTTCCTGGATCCTGGTTTTGACCGGTAGAACCATGCGACCTGTGTGATACAGAAACCCCGTGTGAAGCTCTCAGTCCTGCAAAATTATGTCTTTTCATAACTCCAGCAAAGCCTTTTCCTATAGTCTTTGATCTTACATCTACAAACTTAACATCTTTCAAGGTTTCTAATCCTATTTCATTACCTGTTTTATAATCATCGGTTTTTTCCAGTCTAAATTCCTTAATTATTTTTTTTGGCTCAGTATTTTTCTTTGCGAAAAAACCTTTCATTTGATTTGTAAGTTTAGAACTTTTTAGATTAATAAATCCCAACTTAATCGCTGAATAACCGTTCTTTTCTTTGGTATATATATCAATTACTCTACCTTTTTCGACTTTCAAAACAGTAACAGGAATAGAAACTCCGGTATCAAAAAATTCCCTAGTCATTCCAATTTTTTTTCCAATTAATCCTATGCTCATAATTATATTTTTATTTCTATGTTTACCCCTGAAGCTAAATCTAATTTCATTAATGCTTCTACTGTTTGGGGTGTTGGTTCAACAATGTCTATTAGTCTCTTGTGCGTTCTTGTTTCAAATTGTTCTCTGCTTTTTTTATCAATATGAGGAGATCTTAATACTGTAAATTTCTCTATTTTAGTTGGTAGGGGTATCGGCCCTTTTACTTGAGCACCAGTTCGCTTGGCGGTGTTTACAATTTCTTGGGTTGATATATCCAAGATTTTGTTATCGTAAGCTTTTAAGTGTATTCTAATATTTTGTTTATCCATTTTTATTAAGCCATTTTTTTTGTAACCTCATCTTGAACGTTTTGAGGCACTTTTGAGTAATGATCGAAAAACATTGAATATTGAGCTCTACCTTGTGACATTGATCTAAGGTTGTTTATATAACCAAACATGTTTGCTAGAGGGACCATAGCGCTTATTACGGTCGCATTGCCTCTTTTATCAGTGGTAGAAACTTGTCCCCGTCTACTATTTAAATCACCAATAACATCACCCATATAATCTTCAGGTGTTATAACTTCGACCCTCATTACGGGTTCTAAAAGTTTTAGTCCAGCTTTGGTACAAGCTTCTTTGAAGCAATATCTAGATGCTATTTCAAAAGCTAAAACACTAGAGTCCACATCGTGATGTAATCCATCTACAATTGTAACTTTGTAATCAATCAATGGAAAACCTGCTAAAATACCGTTATCAGCAACACTCTCTACACCCTTTTCTACACCTGGGATAAATTCTTTGGGTATTGATCCGCCTTTAATTTTATTTTCTACTTCTCTACCTTTTCCTGGTTCAAGTGGTTCAACATTCAATTCGACTTTAGCGAATTGTCCTGCTCCTCCACTTTGTTTTTTGTGAATATAAACATTTGAAACTGGTTTTTGTATTGTTTCTCTATAAGCAACTTGTGGGGCACCAATATTTGCTTCAACTTTAAACTCTCTTTTCATTCTATCAACGATAATATCTAAGTGAAGTTCGCCCATACCCTTAATTATAGTTTGCCCTGACTCTTCATCAGAAGTAACTCTAAATGATGGATCCTCTTTTGCTAATCTACCTAAAGCTTCTCCCATCTTTTCTTGGTCACCTTTGGTTTTAGGTTCAACAGCAATTTCTATTACTGGATCTGGAAATTCCATTGGTTCTAACACAACAGGTTTATCTTCTTCTGAAAGTGTGTGTCCAGTAATTGTATATTTTAGCCCAGCCAGAGCAACTATATCGCCAGTATTTGCCTCTTTAACGTCCTCTCTGCTGTTGGCGTGCATTAATAACATTCTACCTACTCTTTCCTCTTTATCTCTTGATGTGTTGTAAACACCAGTTCCCGATTTTAAAGTTCCTGAGTAAATTCTTATAAATGTTAAAGAACCCACAAAAGGATCGTTTGCTACTTTAAAGGCTAAAGCTGAAAATGGCTCTTTATCGTCGAATTTTCTTTCAATCTCATCTTTTGAATTTGGTTTTGTCCCCTTGATTGAATTTATATCTTTTGGGCTGGGTAAAAAATCAACAACTGCATCAAGTAATGGTTGAACACCTTTATTTTTAAAAGCTGAACCAGTTAGAACTGGTACAAAGTCAAATTTTAAACATCCTTTACGTACACAAGAAATTATATCTTTTTCAGATATTTCTTTGCCATTTAGATAATCGTCCATTAATTTTTCATCTTGTTCTACTGCAGTTTCTACAAGTTCTTTCCTGTATTTTTCTGCCTGGTCTTTTAAATCTGATGGAATATCTGTATATTCAAATTCTGCTCCAAGTTTTTCATCTTTCCATAAAACTGCTTTCATTTTAACTAAATCTACAATTCCCTTTAAAGAAGCTTCCATACCTACAGGGATTTGCATTACTAAAGGTTTGGCTCCAAGTCTATCTTTAATCATTTCAACGCAATTAAAAAAATCAGCTCCAGTTCTATCTAGTTTGTTTACAAAACAAATACGTGGAACCTTATATTTATCTGCTTGTCTCCAAACAGTTTCTGATTGAGGTTCGACACCAGCAACACCATCAAAAACAGCTACAGCACCGTCTAATACTTTAAGGGATCTTTCTACTTCAATTGTAAAATCTACGTGACCCGGTGTATCAATTATATTTATTCTGTGATCCCTCCAAAAGCAGGTTGTTGCTGCAGACGTAATAGTAATTCCTCTTTCTTGTTCTTGCTCCATCCAATCCATTGTAGCTGCTCCATCATGGACTTCACCAATCTTGTGGCTCTTACCAGTGTAATATAAAATTCTTTCTGTTGTTGTAGTTTTGCCAGCATCAATGTGGGCCATGATACCTATGTTTCTATATTTGTCTAAAGTATGGGTTCTGGGCATTTTATTACCATCTAAAATGAGCAAAGGCTTTATTAGACTCTGCCATTTTATGTGTGTCCTCTCTTTTTTTAACAGCCGATCCTTTGTTTTGAGATGCGTCCATTATTTCGTAAAACAATTTTTCAGCCATAGTTTTATTTTTTCGTTTTCTCGATGCAGCTAATAACCATCTAAGAGCTAAAGCTTGTGATCTATTTGATTTAACTTCAACCGGAACCTGATACGTTGCACCACCAACCCTTCTTGATCTAACTTCAAGATTGGGTCTAACGTTTCCGATAGCTGAATTAAAAATTTTTAATGGATCTTGATTTTTTGCTTTCATTTTATCTAAAGCTGAGTATAAGATTTTTTCTGCCGTTGATCTCTTTCCATCATACATTATTGAGTTTATAAATTTTGAAATTACCTCAGACTGATACTTAGGGTCCGGATAACTTTTTCTTTTTGGTGCTCTTCTTTTTCTAGACATGATTTAGATTATTTTGGTTTTTTTGCGCCATATAAAGAGCGTCTTTTTTTTCTTGCAGTTACACCTTGTGCATCAAGATTTCCACGGAGTATATGGTACCTGACACCTGGTAAATCTTTAACTCTGCCACCTCTTATCAATACAACTGAATGTTCTTGTAAATTATGTCCTTCACCCGGGATATATGCTGTTACTTCAAAACCGTTAGACAATCTAACTCTAGCAACTTTTCTAAGTGCTGAGTTCGGTTTCTTTGGTGTAGTTGTGTAAACTTTAATACACACACCTCTTTTAATTGGTTGTTTTTCAAGAGCTGGCACCTTGTTTCTAGACAAAGGTTTAACTCTAGGTTTTCGCAATAGTTGACTTATAGTCGGCATATTTATTTAAAATTTATTAATTATGATAGAAAATAAGGTAGGACAATCTCGCCAATTTTCAGTTATGGTTTAAGGTCACAAAAACCTTACTTTATAACTATCAAAATTGCGCTAAACTAACATTGAAGTATGAAAAGTCAATGATTAAAGGTACCAAAAAGACTAATAGTAGCAGGGTTTTTAACTTATGTTTTGGTTTCTTCTTGCTTAATTTCAAGCTCTTTTTTTTCAAGCTGTTCTAATCTAATTTTATCTTGCTCTTGAGCAACTTTGTTTAATTTATTTTTAGTAAATCCTGTGCCTGCCGGGATTAATCTTCCTACTATAACATTTTCTTTTAATCCCTGAAGACTGTCTGTTTTACCTTTTATTGCTGAGTCAGTTAATACTCGAGTTGTTTCCTGGAATGAAGCTGCAGAAATAAATGAATTTGTTTGTAAAGATGCTTTGGTAATTCCTAATAGAATTCTTTCTCCTGATGCTGGTTTTTTATTATCTTTTTTAAGCTCTGCATTTATTTCATCAAGCTTAATTTTATCAATCATTTCCCCACTAAGTAATTTTGAGTCGCCTGAATCTTTAATTTCAACTTTTTTCAACATTTGTCTCACAATTGTTTCGATATGTTTATCGTTAATTACTACTCCTTGCATTCTATATACTTCTTGAACTTCACTAACAAAATATTCTGTGAGAGCCTCTACACCTAAAATTCTCAAAATATCATGAGGCGCTGGTGCTCCATCAAGTAGATATTCACCTTTTTTAATTTTTTCTCCTTGATTGAAATTTGTATGTTTGCCTTTTGGTATTAAATAATTCGATGAATTTCCATCAGAGGTAACTATAGAAATTTTTTGCTTACCTCTTACTTCTTTACCAAATTGAATTGTTCCATCGTTTTCAGCTATTATTGCACTATCTTTTGGTCTTCTTGCCTCGAATAGTTCAGCAACTCTTGGGAGACCTCCTGTAATATCTTTTGTTTTAGAAGTTTCTTTTGGTAACCTTGCTAAAACGTCGCCAGCAGATATTTTTTGACCATCTTTGACAGATAAGATTGAGTCAGGTACTAGATAATATCTTGCCTCATTTCCATCAGCTTTTTTAATAACTTCGCCATCGTTATTTCTTAAAGTAATTCTTGGTTTCAGGTCAGAATTTTTTGCTTGTGATCTCCAATCTAAAACAGATTTGGCTGATATGCCTGTTGCATCGTCAAGCGTCTCTGCCAATGATACCCCTTCAACTAAATCCATGTAATTTGCTACTCCCCCAGTTTCTGCAATCACTGGCAAGGTGTAAGGATCCCATTCACAAATTTTTTTTCCTTTACCAACTTTATCTCCATGTTCGAAATATAGTTTTGCACCATAAGGAATTTTATATAAAGCAAGCTGTCTAGCGTTATCATCTTCTAACGATAATTGAGTATTCCTACCCATAACAATTGTATTATTTTTTGAGTCCTTAATTAAATTTTTGTTATTTATTTTTAAAATTCCTTGATTAACTGATATGACTGCTGACTCTTCCTTAATTTGAGCTGTACCACCTACGTGGAAAGTTCTCATAGTTAATTGTGTTCCAGGTTCACCAATTGATTGCGCGGCTATCATTCCTATGGCTTCTCCGATACTTACAATTTTTCCTCTTGCAAGATCTCTACCATAACAAACTTGGCAAACCCCTCTTTTTGCTTCACATGTTATAACAGAAAGAACATTTATAGTTTTAACTCCTGCTCTATCTATCAACTCACAATCTAATTCATCTATTAATTTCTTTTTCTTTATTATGACTTCACCTGTTATTGGATGTTTAACATCGTGAGAAGGTGCACGTCCTAATACTCTATCCGAAAGACTTACTAAAATATTTCCACCTTCTATAATTTCTGTCAACTTTATAGAGGATTTTGAATTACAATCTTTCATTGTAACTTGAAGATCTTGTGCAACATCACATAATCTTCTTGTAAGATAACCTGAGTTTGCTGTTTTTAAAGCTGTATCAGCTAGTCCTTTTCTAGCACCATGGGTTGAGTTAAAATACTCTAAGACCGTTAATCCCTCTTTAAAATTTGAAACAATTGGTTGTTCTATAATTTCACCCGAAGGTTTTGCTATTAACCCTCTCATACCAGCTAATTGTTTCATTTGCGCAGGCGATCCTCTAGCGCCTGAGTCAGCCATCATGTAGACCGAATTTGTCTCTATTCTTCCATCTGGATATTTTTTTTCTGCAGAAGAAATCTCTTTCATCATTTCGTTTGCAATAGAGTCTGTACATTTCGACCAAATATCAACTACTTTGTTATATTTTTCCCCTCTGGTTATCAAACCATCTTGATATTGTTTTTCATATTCTTCTATTTGTTTTTTAGTTTGATTTACTAGTTTTTCTTTAGTTTTAGGAATTATTAAATCATTTTTACCAAAAGAAATTCCAGCTTTAAAAGCGTGTTTAAAGCCCAGTTCTTTTATACTATCACAGAAAATAACAGTCTGTTTTTGTCCACAATACCTGTAAACGGTATCAATTATTTCAGATACAGCTTTTTTGTTAAGTAATTTGTTTGTCAAAGAAAAACCAATTTTGTGATGTTTCGGCAATGTTTCAGCTAATAAAAATCTTCCTGCTGTGCTTTGGTGTTTTTCAATAATTTTTTTACCATCTTTATCGACTGTAGAAAATTGAGAAATGATTTTTGAGTGTAAGCTTATAAGTTTTCTTTCTAATGCATTATTTATTTCATCAACATTTAGAAAGATGCCTTGTGGTTTTTCTTTTTCATTATCTTTAGATTGAGATAGATAATATATTCCCAAAACGATATCTTGGCTTGGAACTATAATTGGCTTACCATTTGATGGACTTAGTATATTATTTGTAGACATCATTAAAACTCGGGCTTCAAGTTGGGCTTCTAAACTTAAAGGAATATGAACTGCCATTTGATCACCATCAAAATCTGCATTAAATGCTGCACATACTAAAGGATGTAACTCAATTGCATTTCCCTCAATTAGTTTTGCCTCAAAAGCTTGGACACCTAATCTATGTAAAGTTGGAGCTCTGTTTAACAAAATAGGATGTTCTCGGATTATATATTCTAAACAATCCCAAACCTCACTTCTTTGTTTTTCAACCATTCTTTTAGCTTGTTTAATAGTTGTTGCTAAACCAAGTTTTGCCAATCTTGCATACAAGAAAGGTTTAAAAAGCTCTAAAGCCATTTTTTTTGGTAGTCCACATTGGTGCAACTTAAGCTCAGGTCCAACTACAATTACTGAACGCCCAGAATAATCTACTCTTTTTCCAAGTAAATTTTGTCTAAATCTTCCTTGTTTACCTTTTAACATTTCTGCTAAAGATTTTAATGGTCTTTTACCAGTTCCGGTAATTACTCTTCCTCTTCTTCCATTGTCAAATAATGCATCGACAGACTCCTGTAACATTCTTTTTTCGTTTCTGACTATTATCTCTGGTGCTTTTAAATCTAATAGTCTCTTTAATCTATTATTTCTATTTATTACTCTTCTGTAAAGATCGTTAAGATCTGAAGTGGCAAATCTTCCACCATCTAATGGAACTAACGGTCTCAACTCAGGTGGAATGACGGGGATAGTAGTTAAGATCATCCATTCCGGTTTATTACCAGATTCAATAAATGACTCTAAAAGCTTTAATCTTTTTAAAGTTCTTTCTTCGGTAACTTTTGATTTTGTCTCTTTAAGAGAAACTCTCAGTTTCTCTCTTTCTTTTTGTAAATCTATATTTATTAATATTTCTCTTACAGCTTCTGCGCCGATACCAGCAGTGAAACCATCCTCGCCATATTTTTCTTGGGCTTTACTGAATTCATCCTCTGTTAATAATTGTCCTTTTTTTAGCTCTGTTAATCCTGGCTCTATAACTATAAAGCTCTCAAAATATAATACCTTCTCGACTTCTTTGAGTTTCATATCTATTGCTAAAGAAATTCTGCTTGGTAGTGATTTTAAAAACCAAATATGGGCAACTGGGCATGCAAGGTTAATATGGCCCATTCTTTCTCTTCTAACATTAGATTTTGTAACCTCTACACCACACTTTTCGCAAATAATTCCTCTAAACTTCATACGTTTATATTTTCCACATAAGCACTCATAATCTCTTACTGGGCCAAAAATTCTAGCACAGAAAAGACCATCTTTTTCAGGTCTAAAAGTTCTGTAATTAATTGTTTCAGGTTTTTTTATTTCGCCAAAAGACCATGATTTTATTTTATCTGGACTTGCTAAAGTGATTTTAATATGACTAAAGTTTTTTTCAGGTAACTTTTGTTTTGTATCT
The DNA here is from genome assembly GCA_902519465.1 of uncultured Pelagibacteraceae bacterium. Taxonomy (GTDB): domain Bacteria; phylum Pseudomonadota; class Alphaproteobacteria; order Pelagibacterales; family Pelagibacteraceae; genus Anoxypelagibacter. The sequence continues at coordinate 26,081 of CABYJW010000008.1, read as the reverse complement.
TTAAATAATTGTTTTCTCATTTTTAATTCAATTCTATATTTAATCCTAATGCTCTGATTTCTTTTACTAAGACGTTAAATGATTCAGGTATACCAGACTCAAAATTTTCGTCTCCTTTAACAATTGTCTCATAAACTTTTGTTCTTCCAGCAACATCATCTGATTTTACTGTCAAAATTTCTTGAAGAGTATATGAGGCCCCATAAGCCTCCAGTGCCCAAACCTCCATCTCGCCAAATCTTTGTCCTCCTAATTGAGCTTTTCCACCTAATGGTTGTTGAGTTACTAAACTGTATGGTCCTGTTGACCTTGCATGGATTTTATCTTCAACAAGATGATGTAATTTTAACATATAGATTATACCAACTGTTATAGGTCTATCAAATTTTTCCCCAGTTCTACCATCCCAAAGATTTGTTTGACCTGTATTTGGCAGGTTTGCTAATTCAAGCATTTTAGTAATATCTTCAGTTGAAGCTCCATCAAAAACAGGTGTTGCTATAGGTACACCATTTGAAAGATTACCACAAAGTTCTTGTAATTCTTTTTTTTCAAATTTTTTAATTACCTCATTATAAATCTCTTTTCCGTAAATTCCTTCTAATGTGACTGTTAAATTAGAGTCGTTTTTTTTATTGAAATATTCATCCGAAATTTTCCTAATTTTTTCTCCTAATTCAGAGCATGACCATCCTAAATGTGTTTCTAATATTTGGCCTACATTCATTCGACTAGGTACTCCAAGTGGGTTTAATACAATATCTACTGGTTTACCTGTTTCCATGTAGGGCATATCCTCGACTGGAACTATTTTGCTAATTACTCCTTTATTTCCATGTCGACCTGCCATCTTATCACCGGGCATTAATCTTCTTTTAACTGCTACAAAAACTTTAACTACTTTCATAACGGTTGGTAACAAGTCATCACCTTGTTTGATTTTTAAAACTTTATCTTCAAACCTTAGTTGAATATCTTTTTGAGCACTATTAAATTGTTCTTTTAATTGTAAAACTTTATTGCCTGTATCTTTATTTTTTAATTCTAGTTTCCAATATTCTTTGATATTGAGCTTGTCTAAGAATTCTTTATCTAAAATAGAGCCTGCTTTAAAATCTTTAAAAGATTTTATTATTTCTTCTTTTTTTAAAATTTCGTTTAATCGTAATTTAATATTTCTTTCTAAAATCTCCTCTTCAACTTGTTTATCCTCTTGAACAGCTTCAATTTCAGATCGCTCAATTGCTATTGTTCGCTCATCCTTTTCAACTCCATGTCTATTAAATACTCTTACGTCCACTACTACACCGCCGCTTCCAGGTGGCAATTTAAGTGAGCTATCCCTTACATCTGTGGCTTTTTCTCCGAATATAGATCGTAGTAATTTTTCTTCAGGACTAGACGCTGTTTCACCTTTTGGCGTAACCTTTCCGACTAGTATATCTCCTGGGTTTACCTCGGCTCCAATATAGACTACTCCAGACTCATCTAAGTTTCTCAAACTTTCTTCGCTTACATTCGGAATATCTCTGGTTATTTCTTCAGTACCTAACTTTGTATCCCTAGCCATTAACTCATGTTCTTCTATATGTATTGATGTAAAAACATCATCCGTTACACACCTTTCAGAGATTAGTATTGAGTCTTCAAAATTGTAACCTTGCCAAGGCATAAATGCTACCGTAACATTTTTTCCTAAAGCCAACTCTCCAAGTTTGGTTGCGGGACCATCTGCTATAATGTCTCCTTTTTTTACAACATCGCCAACTTTAACAAGCGGTTTTTGATTTATACAAGTATTTTGGTTTGATCTTTGAAATTTTAATAAATTATATATATCAACTCCAGACTTTGATAAATTTTTCTCTTCTGTAGCTTTAACTACAATTCTTTTTCCATCGATTTTATCTACAACACCATTTCTATTTGCAACAATTGTTACCCCAGAATCTAAAGCAACATCACCCTCGATACCCGTTCCCACAAGAGGTGACTCTGGTTTTAATAATGGAACAGCCTGTCGCATCATATTTGATCCCATTAAAGCTCTATTAGCATCATCGTTTTCTAAGAAAGGAATTAAAGATGCTGCAACTGAAACTAATTGTTTTGGTGAAACGTCGATGTAATCTATATTTTCTCTTCTTGATAAAATAAAATTTAGTCCTTTTCGACAAGATACAAGCTCTTCAACAAAGTTACCCAACTCATTAATTGGTGAATTTGCTTGGGCTATAGTAAATTTTTCTTCCTCGATTGCTGATAAATATTCAATTTTGTCAATTATTTTTCCATTTGTAACTTTTTTATAAGGGCTCTCAATGAAACCATATCTATTTACTTTGGAGTATGTGGCCAAACTATTAATTAGTCCAATGTTCGGTCCTTCGGGCGTCTCTATTGGACAAATTCTGCCGTAATGAGTTGGATGAACATCTCTTACTTCAAAGCCAGCTCTTTCTCTAGTTAATCCACCGGGTCCAAGCGCAGAAACTCTTCTTTTATGTGTAATTTCTGATAATGGATTTGTTTGATCCATAAACTGGGACAACTGTGACGTACCAAAAAAATCTTTAAAAGAGGTGGTTATGGGCTTTGCGTTTATCAAGTCTTGAGGCATTGAGGACTCTATCTCTAAGAGTGTAGACATTTTTTCTTTAATTGTTCTTTCCATTCTCAGAAGGCCAATTCTAAATTGATTTTCTACTAATTCTCCAACAGATCTAACTCTTCTATTTCCTAAATGATCTATATCGTCAACCTCTCCCTTTCCATCTCTAAGATCTAACATGAACTTGATTATTGAAATTATATCATTTGAAGTAAGAACTCTGGTTGTCTCAGGTGTTTTTAAATCTAATTTTGCGTTTAGTTTAACTCTACCAACATCTGATAAATCATACCTTTCTTTACTAAAATACAAATTTTTAAAAACTTGTTCAGCTATTTCAACACTTGGTGGTTCTCCTGGTCTTAAAACTTTATAAATATCATTTAATGCTTCTTCTTTATTGTTATTCTTATCTAACTTAATTGTTTCAAAAATATAAGGTCCTCTTATAATTGAATCTACATTTGCTAATTCAATATTGTATTTTTCAGATAATAAAATTTTTTCTAGTAAATCATTTGTTAAATTAAAACCAGATTTTAAAATTGTTTCACCGTTTTTATCTTTGATATCTTCTTTTGTATATTTCCCAATTAATTCGTCCGTTGAAACAAGAATATCCTTTAAGCCTTTGTCTTTTAAATTTTTTGCTAAAACAAGGTTCAATTTTTCTCCTTTTTTTAACATTTTCTTTTTATTTTTTTTATCAATTAAATCAAATTGTAGTTTGATTGGTCTTTTATATTTTTCTGGTTCAAATTTAGTCGACCATGAATTTGTTACTTTTTCGTAGCTAAAATTTTCGTATGAATAAAATGTCTTTAGAATTTCCTCTCTTGATTTGCCTAAAGCATAAAGTAGTGTTGTAATGGGAATTTTCTTTTTTCTGTCAATTCTAAAATACAATATATCCTTTGGATCAAATTCAAAATCTAACCATGAACCTCTTCCCGGTATAATCCTGCAATTAAAAAGTAATTTTCCACTAGCATGAGTTTTTCCTTTATCATGATCGAAAAATACCCCAGGACTTCTATGCATTTGATTTACGACAACTCTTTCAACACCATTAACAACAAATGTCCCGCTAGGAGTCATTAATGGAAGATCGCCAATGAAAACTTCTTGTTCTTTAGCAGATAAAATTTGTTTTGTATTTTCAGTATTATCTATATCAAAAACTACAAGTCTTAAAGTAGCTTTAAGAGCAGCAGAATAAGTCAAACTTCTTTGTCTACACTCTGTTACGTCAAATTTTGGTTTTCCTAACCTATAAGATATAAATTCCAAAGAAGATTTTTCTGACGCATCATTAATGGGAAATACACTCTCAAAAACTTTTGTTAAACCTTTGCTATATATTGAATTAGCCTTTTGATCTGTTTTTTTTATAAATTCATTGAAAGAATTCTTTTGAACCTCAATTAAATTTGGTATTGATAAAGTTTCTTTTAATCTTCCAAAGCTTTTTCTGATACTTTTCTTTTGAGTAAAAGATAATTCCATTCAACAAATATTTTTTTGGTACTACGAGAACTGTACCTGTGTTACTTTAATTCTACTTTAGCGCCAGCTGCTTCTAATTTTTTCTTAGCTTCTTCAGCATCTTTTTTAGGCACTGATTTTTTAATTTCTTTTGGAGCTGCTTCAACTAAATCTTTAGCTTCTTTTAAACCTAATCCAGTTAATGCTCTCACTTCTTTAATAACATTAATTTTTTTGTCACCTGCAGCACTTAAGAATATTGTAAATTCACTTTTTTCTTCGGCTGGAGCTGCTCCACCAGCTGCTGGTGCAACGGCGACAGGTGCTGCAGCAGTTACTCCCCATTTTTCCTCTAGTTGTTTAGAAAGTTCTGCGGCTTCTACAACAGTTAATTTTGAAAGTTCGTCTATTATTTTATTTAGGTCAGCCATGTGTAAAGATTTAATTAACTTTTTTTGCTTTTCTCGTGCGCTAAAATAGCAATTTTTGAGCCTGGCGCAAGTAAAATACTTAAAAATTTCTGTGCAGGAGAAGATAAAATACCTATTATTTTCGCTCTAGCCTCGTCTAATGTGGGTAGTGTGGCGATTTTAGCCACATCCTCAGCCTCTAAAACCCTACCATCCATATAACCAGCCACTATTTTTAAACTAGATCCACTTTTTGCGTATTTAGATAAAATTTTAGCAGACATGATAGGATCAGATGAAATTGCAGCAGCTGTAGGTCCTGTAAAAAACTTTTCAAGCTCTTTATATTTCGTATCCTTTAATGCGATTTTAGTTATTTTATTTTTTGTAACTTTGAAAAAAATTCCACTTTTTCTCATCTCATCCCTAATCTTATCAAGTTCATTTACATTGAGACCTTGATAATGGGCAATCATAACAGCCTCATTTGAGGTAAAAACTTTTTTCATTTCTTCAACGTAGTTTTTCTTTTGTTGCTTACTCATCATAATTTCACCTCTTTAAAGTTAAACTTAATACTTGGACTCATTGATGAAGATAAATAAAAATTCTTTATATTTTCAGAATTAAATATTGTTGATTTATCCTTTTTAAGATTCTGAAATACTGAATTAAGATTTTCTATTATTTTATTTGTTGCAAATGTTTTTCTACCAATTGACAACCCAACATTACCATCTTTATCATTTTTGATTTCAACAATCTTGTTTTTAATTTTTGTAACAGCATTGACTAAATCATCTGAGACGGTTCCTAATTTTGGATTAGGCATCAACCCTTTTGGTCCAAGAATTTTACCAAGTTTTCCTAATTTTGACATCATAGAAGGCGTACAAATTAGCTTATCAAAATTAATTTGGCCTGAAGTTATTTTTTGGATCAAATCCTCTGATCCAAAAACATCAGCTCCACTTTTTTTAGCATCACTAAGTTTATTTTCATCACACAATACAGCCACCTTAAATTTTTTACCATTTCCATTTGGTAATTCGATGATTGTTCTAAGATTTGATTCACTGCCTTTAATTTTTTTTAAATCTATTTTAAAAGACAAATCAATTGAATCAATAAATTTTGTTGTTGACATTTTTTTTATTAGATCAATTTTGTTATCCAAATTATTAACTTCGTTTTTCTCTTTTTGTTCAAATAGTTTTTTAAATCTTTTAGATTTCTTTTTCATTATTTCTTAACCTCTATTCCCATTGATCTTGCCGATCCACATATTATTTTAGTTGCTTCTTCAATACTATGTGCATTTAAATCTTTCATTTTTTCTTTTGCAATAGTTTCTGCTTGTTTTAATGTTATTGATCCAATAATTACTCTTCCTGGTTCTTTAGATCCGCTTTTTAATTTAGCTGCTTCCCTAATAAAATGTGATGCCGGTGGTGATTTAATAATAAAGTCAAACTTTTTATCTTTATAAACGGTAATAACAACTGGAACTGGTTTTCCCATAAATGATTTTGTTTTTTCATTAAATGATTTACAGAATTCCATAATATTTATTCCTCTTTGACCTAATGCTGGTCCAACAGGAGGTGCTGGGTTAGCTTGGCCACCTTTAATTTGAAGTTTTACGTATCCTGCAATTTCTTTTGGCATTAGTTTTTCTCCACTTGGTTAAATTCTAAATCAACTGGTGTAGGGCGTCCAAAAATTGAAACAGAAACTTTTAATCTTGATTTATCTTCGTCAATTTCTTCAACTAAGCCACTAAACGAAGCAAAGGGTCCGTCACATACTCTTACTTTTTCACCTATCTCAAAACTTATCCCTGCAGATGGATTAGCTTCTGTTTCAGTAATTTGATTCATGATTTTTTTTACTTCATTTTCAGAAACTGGGACAGGTTTACCTTCGGGTCCTAAGAAGCCACTAACTTTCTGTATATTTTTAATTATATGATAAATTTGTTTATTTAAATCTAGCTTAACAAGAATGTAACCAGGAAAATATTTCTTTTGTTTTTGAGTTCTTTTGCCTTTTTTAACCTCTGTAACTTTATGAGTTGGAACCAAAACCTCGCCCAAATTAGTTTCCATTGATGATTTTGCCATAACATCTTTTATTGAGTCAGCAACTTTTTTTTCAAATCCTGAATAAGCTTGCACGATATACCAATTCATAAAATTAGAAATTAATAGTTAAAATTAAATCTAGGAAAAACTTTAAAATTTGATCAAGTAATAAAAAAAATACTGCAGCTAAGCTTGCGAGAACAAAAACCATTAATGCTCCAGTTACAGTGTCTTTCTTTGTGGGCCAAGTAACTCTAAATGCCTCTTGCTTAACTTCTTGAAAAAATTTTAAAGGATTTATCATAATTTTTTTTTTGGCAGGAGCGGAGGGGATCGAACCCCCAACCTCCGGTTTTGGAGACCGGCGCTCTACCAATTGAGCTACGCTCCTAGTAGCTTACTTAATAATCTTTGTAACCACACCAGCTCCAACAGTTTTGCCGCCCTCTCTAATTGCAAAGTTTAGTTTCTCGCTCATTGCAATTGGAGTTATTAGTTTAACATTAAATTTTGCATCGTCACCAGGCATAACCATTTCTGTTCCTGATGGAAGCGTTACCTCACCAGTTACGTCAGTTGTTCTAAAATAAAACTGAGGTCTATATTTGGTAAAAAAAGGAGTATGTCTACCACCCTCATCTTTTTTTAAAACATACGCTTGTGCTTCAAACTCAGTATGTGGAGTTACAGATCCTGGTTTAGCCAATACTTGCCCTCTTTCGATATCTGTTCGTTCGACACCTCTTAATAATGCTCCTATGTTATCGCCGGCTTCACCTGTATCTAAAATTTTTCTAAACATTTCAACGCCAGTGATTACAGTTTTTTTTGTTTCTTTTATACCAACTATTTCTAATTCTTCACCAGTTTTAACTACACCTTGTTCTACTCTTCCTGTTGCAACTGTTCCTCTTCCTGAAATAGAAAAAACATCTTCTACTGGCATTAAAAACGGTTTGTCCTTCGGTCTGGCTGGTTGAGGTATAGTTTCATCAACTGCTTTCATTAATTCCATTATTGCATTTTTTCCAGTTGCCTCATCTTTACCTTCAACTGCATTTAACGCCGAACCTTTTATTATAGGAATTTTGTCTCCTGGAAACTTATATGATGTTAAAAGTTCTCTAATTTCTGTTTCAACTAATTCCACAAGTTCTTTATCTTTAACTTGATCAATTTTATTTAAGAAAACTACAATTGCAGGAACACCAACTTGTCTTGCAAGTAAAATATGTTCTCGCGTTTGTGGCATTGGACCGTCAGCTGCATTAACTACTAAAATTGCTCCATCCATCTGGGCAGCTCCAGTTATCATGTTTTTTACGTAATCGGCATGGCCTGGGCAATCAACGTGAGCATAATGTCTTTTTTCAGTTTCGTATTCAACGTGAGCAGTTGAAATAGTAATACCACGTTCTTTTTCTTCAGGAGCTTTGTCTATCTGATCATATGCAATAAATTCTGCTCCACCTTTTTCTGCAAGTACTTTTGTTATAGCTGCAGTCAAAGTTGTTTTACCGTGATCCACGTGACCTATTGTACCAATGTTACAATGAGGTTTGTTTCTTTCAAATTTTTTTTTGTCCGCCATTTTTTTTCCTTTTCTTTTTCTTTATAATAATTTTTAAGTTTTTTGGAGCGGATGAGGAGAATCGAACTCCTAGCATCAGATTGGAAATCTGAGGTATTACCATTATACGACACCCGCATAATCCAAACTTCTTCGCCCTTTATTATAAAACACTTTGCAAGTTTGGTGGAGGGGGAAAGATTCGAACTTTCGAAGACCGAAGTCAACGGGTTTACAGCCCGCCCCATTTGACCGCTTTGGTACCCCTCCTTAACTTTGTTAAGGGATACCCAATAACTCAAAAAGTATTCAACAACAAGGGTTTTATAAGCATCTTGAATAATAAATGCAATAAATCATTTTGCTTTTAAATATGCTATTTATTTCGATAAAACATTAAAAATTCATGAAAAAATCTACTTTTTACATAGTTGGTAAGCATGCGGTTATAGAAGCTTTGAAAAACCCCAAAAGGAGGGTTTTAAAAGTTTTTTTAACTGAAGAATCAAAAAAAAATATTCACAGAAGTAGCCAAAATATGAATTTACTAAAAAATATAAAAATTTTTTTTAAAACAAAAAAAGAGCTAGATAAGTATTGTGTGAGAGAACAAATAATGCACCAAGGTTATGTAGCAGAAATAGAACATCTGGATAAGTTAAATCTTAAAGAATTTATGTATCAAAATAAAAAAGATGACATTAATCTAGTAGCTTTGGATGGGATAACTGATCCAAGAAATATAGGTTCTATAATAAGAAGTGCTGCGTCATTTAAAATGGACGGAATTTTGGTAAAGGAAAGATCATTTCCTGCTGAAAGTAAATTACTTTACAAAAGCGCCAGCGGATGTACAGAACTAGTCAATATATTCGAAGTAACAAATTTAAATACTACTATTAAATATTTAAAATCTAAAAACTTTTGGGTAAGTGGTTTTGATACGGATGGAGAAAAAAATTTTACAGATAACAACTGGAAAGGTAAAAATGTTCTTCTGTTTGGATCTGAGGGTGAGGGCCTTAAATTTCAAATAAAGAAGAACTCAGACTTTCTTTTTTATATTAATATGAATAAAGAAGTAGAAAGTTTAAATGTATCAAATTCAGCATCAATAGTTTTTCATCATATAAATCAAAAAATTGAAAAGAAATAAATTATTTTATTTTTTTTAATACTACTCTTCTATTTAAGGCAAATATACCAGGCAAAAGCCATATCAGTAATTTATCTACGAAATTCATTAAATTAAAAATAAACTTATTAACAGGTACATGAAAAGTATCTTGTACTACACCGCCAGAATTAAGAAAAATTGAGAATTCTGAAAGTTCATTTTTAAGGAATACAAAGTTTGGAAAATAAAAATTAAATTTTTTTTCATTTTTAAATAATAATTGAGCTACCGCTGTATTTGAGTCCCATGGAGAGTTAGATTTAAATATATTTTTTTTTGAATTAAATATATTAACCTTGTAAGACCAAGCCTCATCATCAAGTAAATATTGAACAAATTTTAAGAAAAAAGATGTTTCAGGTTCGTTAATTAAAATGAGACCATCTTTTTTTAAATAAATTAACATTTTTTTTTAGAGACCGGGCTGGGTTTGGACAATGATGTAAAGCATGATTTATAATAAAAACATCAACTTTTTTAAAATATTTTTTTCCTAAATTTAATTTAGTCATGTCTACTTTTTTTGATATCCAGTAATATTTTTGAATATCAGTTAATATAATTTTCTTATTTTTTAGTATATATTTGCTAGCTCCATTTCCACATCCAAGTTCAATTATAATTTTTTTTTCTTTTAAATAGTTTTTCATCCAAGAAAATCTTTCTTGTAATAAAAAAAAGGTATTTTTATTTTTTTTACTTTTAAATTTTTTTCTTGATTTATGAATGCTGCAATCTTTAATTCTTTTGGGATAAAATTCTTTTGGAAATATCATTTTATTTTGCGACTATTAGTAATAGAAATTAGCGCAAATTAAAAAAGTAATCAAATATAAAAATAAGAATATCGAGTTTTTATAATTAATGAATAATTTTGTAGAAAAAATTGTAAAAGCAAATAACAAAATAATAGGGTCAAAATATTCCTGCATCAAAGGCCATAAAATAAGCGAGAGTAAATAAAAATAAGATATAACTAAAAAATTATTTAAATTTTTTTCAAGAAAAAATATTAATATTATCCAAGAAACAAAAAAAGAAAAATAAGTAAAGATTTCTTGCAATAATATATTTTCAAATAAAATAATTGAAATTTTATGGATAAAACCCAAACCCACAAAATATTTTGTATTTGTAAATTCATAAAAATTAAAGAAAATTAAAAGATAAGCTAGATAAACAAAAAAGATAATTAATAAAACATAATTCAAATTTTCAGAATAAAGTTTTTTAAATTGTGCCAATATATTTTCCTTCTTAAAAAAAATCATAGGCAAAAGGTAAAAAGCAATCATCGTAGTTGCATAACCTAAATGTTCAAACCATAAAAAATTAACTCTAGATAAAGTTGTAATAGTATTAGGATTATAAGATTGTGTTGAAGGTGGAACGATTCCGTTCCAAATATAAATTAAATATAAAAATGGAATAGAGTATATCAAAAAATTTATTATTGAAAAAATTTTAAACTTTAGATTAATTCTTGATTTAATAATTTTAAATAAAACTATGATAGGCACAATTAAAAATTTTTGATCAAAGTATATAGTTGATGAACTGACAAATGTTAAAAGCGTAATTAAAATGTATAAAGTTGAGTTTTTTTTATTTTTACCATCAAATGTCAAATTAATTAAAAAAAAAGTTAGTAAGAAAGTGATAATAGCGTAATTTACTTCAAGGCCCCAATAAGCGCTTGTCCTAAAAAAAGGACTTAATAAAATTAAGGACGAGATAAAAAATAAAATTGTTTTATTAGTATTTTTAAAATTTTGAACTAAACAAATATAGAAAATTAATGGTGCTATTAATGATATTATAAAAACAGACAGTCTATAACTATCGATATCTGAAATAAATGGATTAAAATATATATGTAAAATATAAAGTAAAGGAGTTCTGTTGCCAAAAAATTCCTTATGAGAGATTGCATCTAAAAGATTATTTTTTTTAAATATTTCAAAATTTTTCCACATCCATGATAAATCACCTTGGTAGCCACCTGATCCAATGGAATTTTCACCGTAATAAAAACCAAAAATAAATGATAAATATATTAAAGCGGATAGAAATACAGTTATATAATTTTTTATTTTTGAATTCATCTTGGTGCCCTCACACGGACTCGAACCGCGAACCTACTGATTACAAATCAGTTGCTCTACCAATTGAGCTATGAGGGCTTTAACGTTTATTAACCTGAAAAAAAAAATAAATCAACAAATTTTGATTATAAAGTAATTTTAAATAATTAAATGATTATTTTGCAAAAAATAAGTATTCAATGGATAATTCTTTTTAATTTGAAAAAATTTACATTTTTTATTTGAAAATAAATATTTTTTAAAATTATATTTTTTTAAAAATCTTTCTATATTAATTATATCTTCACCTGTTTCTATCATTAAAGCCGGTTTGTCCCTTTTGATAATTTTCTCCAAACCTTTGATAACTGAAAACTCATGGCCGTTTACATCAATTTTAATAAAATGAATTTTGGTTTTAATTTTTTTGATTTTTTTTAAATAAATTTTTTGTTTTACAATTTCAATATTTTTTTTAAAAATAAAGTCTAAATTTATTTGTTTTATAAGTTTTTTTTTGTCATAAAAAGTATAAGTAATTAAGTCTAAATTTTTGGAAAAAAACTTATATCTTGGAAAAAAAACGTCATAATATTTATTATATTTGTCTATTCCATAGGGATAGATTTTAATATTTTCAATACCTAGCTTTTTAAGAATTTTAACATAAGGAATATAAGGTTCAAAACAGATTAATTTATTTACATTTAATTTACGACTAAAAAATTTTGATGCTATACCATCACTGGCGCCAACATCTATTATGTTAATTTTTTGTGAAAAGTTTATATATGAAACACCATTCGCATCTTGCTCAAAAATATTTGTAAACCTAATAAAATATCTCGTAACAAAATATAGTAAAGGATGGCTTCTAATTATCTTTTCAAAAAGATTTAGTATGCCAGAGTTAGTTTTTGATTGTTTCATTATTAATTAATTTTTCTTATTACGGATAAAACAACGCCATTTCTCTTGACCTGTGTAACGTCTGGTCCTTCAAATTTTTTAAAACAATTTGTTACATTTTTTGAAGAATTAATATTTTCTTTTATAAACGTTGTTCTATTTGTCATAATAATAAATTCAGAATTTTCTAAATCTTCAAAACTAAAATTATAAAAACCAGCTCTTTTTAAATAAAATTTTGCATAAAAGTCTGCTATGCCACAACTTGAAAACACAATTTTAGAATTTTTATCAAGATTAGTTTTATAAATAAGTTCTTTGATAGAAGATCCCCAGTAATCATTTTCAAATTTCTGACTATAGTTTTCTGTTTTGCCGTTCAAAATATTTAAATATGTATAGTGATAAGGTGTTAACATCAAAAAATTAAATAAAAAATAAATAAATAATATTGATTGTAGTGCTGCAAAAAATTTTACAGATAATAGTTTAATATTTTCGATTAAGTAATAAATTGTCAAAGCTGGAATTATACAGGCATAAGGTAACATCCATAAAACATGTCTAAAACCATCATAAATTGAAAACGGGGTAAAATATAATAGAGTAAAAGGATAGAGAACCATTAATATAATTAAAATAATTTTATAATTAAAAATTGAAAAACTTTTTAAAAAAAAATTCTTTGAGCTTATAAAAAAGATTGCGAACAAAAAGTATGAGGTTAAAAAGTATTCAGGTGATTTATATAAAAAGTTTATAAATAAATATGATTTAGGAATATCCTTATAAATATAATAATCACCATTTAGTAACATATATGGATAACCTCTCCACAAATCAGTGAATGACCATTCGATAAAAAGTTTAAAAGGCAATATAAATATATTGGAATGTGTATCAATCCAAAATAAAACCAGAAGAAAATAAAATATAAAAAAACTTTTTAAAATATCTAAAAAAAAAATTTTCCTTTTAAAATCTTTATCACATATTTTTTTACCAAAAAAAATATCGTAAATAACAAATAAAAATAAAGGAATTAATGAACCAAAAAAAAATAAATTTATACCTGTTCCAACAGAAGACAAAATCCCAATATTGTAAAAATATTTTGAGCCCGATTTTTTAGATTGATTTTTAAGATATTTTATTAACGAATAAAAAATCCACACATGGCAAAAAGCTATAATTGTATCTTTACTATTAAATGACATATGCCCATGAAAAGCGGGGAATAGAAAAAGTACTAGAAACACAATTTTTGAAACTTTTTTATTAAACAATTCTTTACAAATTTGTGAAATTCCTAAAATTGCTCCAAAAGAGAAAATTAGATTAACAAGATGGTTAATTTCAAAATGATATTTAATTGGAAAGCTTTGTAAAAATAAATATTTTAACGAATAATAAATTGGAGAGTAGTACTCTCTTCTAAAAATATCTTCATCTATTCTACCTAATGAAAATAAATAATTTAAAGCAATTTGGCCCTGTCTGGTTAAATGGCCTTCATCCCAAGTTTGGCCAAGTGTAATAGCAGAATAAACAGAGAATAAAATTAAAGAAAAAAAAATAATTTTTTGTTTAATTTTTTGCATTTATTTATTAATTTTATTGATTTTCAATATCTTTAAATTCATTTTTGATTTTTAAATAGAATTTATAGATTAAAAGTCTATCCTCATCGTTTAATATTCGATCTTTTTCTAAACCTTGTTTTAATTCTGATCTTATTTTATTTTTTATTGATTCAATATTTTCTTTTTTATTTAAGAGTAATATTTTATTAATATTTTCTAATTTATCCGCAAAAATAAGGTTATAGGTTACATTAATAATAATTATTACTGCAAAAGTAACTGCGGTTAACTTGATAATAAATTTTTTAATATCTGTTTGATTTTTATTGTCACTCATAAGCATTATTATATGTCATTGTAAATAATTAATATACCTTAAACGTAGGAAGTGGAAAAATAAATTTGCTTCCTTTTTTTATCAAGTTTTGTTCTCTTATTAAAATTTCTTTTTTAAAATGCCAAGGAAGTACAAAGTAAAAATTTGGTAATAGTTTTCTTGATTTCCTTTCGGAAATAATCCTAATTTTTGTACCTGGGGTAAAATGATTATTTTTTTTTGGATTTCTATCAGCAATATATTTTATATGTTGTTTAGTAATTCCAAAATACTGTAATAAAACATTGCCTTTTGTTGAAGCTCCATATCCGTGAATCGTTTTGTTTTGTGAAACTATTTTCTCTATATAATTCATTGTATTTAATTTCATTTTATTTACATGATTAAAAAATTTTGTAAAAGTTTTTTTATTTGTAAGCTTCATCTGTTTTTCTTGTCTTAAAATTTTATTTATAGATTTGTAATTTGTTTTATAAACTGAATTATTTTTACAAATAAAATATTGTGTACTTCCGCCATTAATATTATTTGTTTTTAAATCAAAAACTCTTAAATTGTTTTTTTTCGCGATATTTATAATGATATTATTGGAGTAATACGTAAGGTGTTCTTGGCAAATTGTGTCGAACATTTTTTGATTTACTATTGACATTAAATCTGCGTGTTCAATCAAAAAAATACCGTCATCATCTAATATTTTGTTTATATCCTTGAAAAAATTATTTGGATTATTTATGTCATAAAATACTGATAAAGCTGTTATGATTTTAAATTTTTTATTTGGTAATTTTTTAACAACTTTTTCTGCAGAAAAAAAATCTGAAACTTTGTAATCTATACTTTGATAGAATTTACTATATTTTTTTACTAAAGGATCAATGCCGAATTTAATCAGATTTTTATTAAATAAATTTAGTAATGTTCCATCATTACTAGCAATATCAAGTATACAGTCACCTTTTTTTAGTTTGCCTTTTATAGTTACTTTTTTCATTATATTTCTCATATGTTCTGTCATAGTTTTATTAATTCCCGTTCTGTAACCATAGTCTGGTCCGTAGAGATATCTTAGATTATAATTATTATTTAATTGAACGAGTGAACATTTTTTACATATCACAAGAGTCAGTTCAGTCTTTTTGATATTTGTATTAATATTTTTTGGAAATTTTCCTGTATAGCTTAATTTTCCTAAAGAAAATAATTTTGATAATTTTTTTCCTTGACAATTTCTACATTTTTTTAATTTCATTAAATCTATTTCTTGAGTATTATAATTTACTTCATGAAAAGTAAAATATTAATTTTTTCTGCAACATACAATGAGTCTAAAAATATAACGCTTTTACTAAATTATATTGAAGAACTTAATTTGAATTTAGATATTTTGATTATTGACGACAACTCACCTGATAAGACCTCAGATATTATAAAAAATTACTCCAAAAATAAAAAAAATATTCATTTAATCGTAAGAGATAAAAAAAGTGGTTTAGATACGGCACATAAATTGGCATATGAGTATAGTAAAAATTATCAATATGAATATTTAATCACAATAGACGCTGACTTAACTCATGACCCAAAAAAAATTCCAGAATTTATAGAGGAATTAAAAAATACTCCTTTTGTTTTAGGTTCAAGATTTGTTGAAGGTGGCTC
This sequence comes from uncultured Pelagibacteraceae bacterium, assembly GCA_902519465.1. Classification (GTDB taxonomy): domain Bacteria; phylum Pseudomonadota; class Alphaproteobacteria; order Pelagibacterales; family Pelagibacteraceae; genus Anoxypelagibacter. Next base: position 10,169 of record CABYJW010000008.1, on the reverse strand, counting down.
TTTAGATACTACTGGCTGGAGAAGATCATTAAGCATATTTGGGAACAAATTTATTAAAATAGTTTTTGGTATAAACTCAAATGAATTTACGACAGCCTTCAGGGGTTATAATTTAAAAAAATTAGAAGGTTTCGATTTAAGAGATGTTAAATCTAAGGGATATAGTTTTTTTATGGAAACTATATATTTATTAGATAAAAGAAATATCCCAATTAAAGAGATACCTTTTCATGCTAAGCTACGTCATAAAGGGGTATCAAAGATTGAAAGAATTGAAATTTTTAGAACCTTAATAAATGTTTTGAGATTAAAGTTTTCAAAATAAATAATTTTTATTAATTTAAGATGAAATAGATTAATTTAGTAAAAAAAAACATTGCATAAATAAAAATCAGTGCAGAAAGCAAATATAATATTACTATTAATTTATTTTTTTTATTTTTTTCTCTAATAATATCTTCTGGCTCTCTATCAAAAATTGAATCTTTTTTTTTCTCTTTAAAATCATAAGTGAACATCCAGTAATTTTGATCGTTATCTGTTTCTTTATCTGTCCTAATTGCTTTTAAATGAAGAATTACATAATTAGCTAAGATACATAAACATATTAATATAAAGAGAATTTTTATCATAATTTAGTTAATTTTTTTTTGTTCTTCTTTTATTTTTTTAATCAAGCTGCTTCCTTTATTAAAAAGTAAATTTATTTTAATTTTTTTGTTTACCTTAACTTCAATTTTTTTAATATTTCTTATTTCATTGTTATCCGCCACAGCTGAGATTGGTCTTTTTTTATTTTGTAGATTATTTATAATAATTTTTGATCTGTCTGAGATTAATTTGCCTTTCCATCTTCTGGGCCTGAATGGGCTAATTGGAGTTAGTGCAATTTTTCTTGAGTCTAAGGATAATATGGGACCGTTAACTGATAGATTGTATGCCGTGCTTCCCGCTGGTGTTGATACAAGTACCCCATCACTTACTAGTTCCTTAACTAAACTTTTTTGATTAACTTTAATTTGCAAATTAGCTGTTTGTTTGCTCTGTCTTAACAGCGAAATTTCATTAATTGCAATCATTTTAAATATCTTCTTTTTTGAATTTGTTATTTTGACTTCAATGGGATTGATAGTAAATTTATTGGCTTTTGCTATTTTTTTGCTAAGTAAATAAATCTTCTGGTTTTTATTCATTAAAAAGCCAACCGATCCACAATTAATACCGTAGAAAGGTTTTTGAAAATTATAAAATTTTTTAAGGTTTCTTAACATAAATCCATCACCACCAGCTACAACAATAGTATTACATTTTTTAATGGAATATTTATTGATATTTTTCAATCTTTTTTTTAATAGCTGTGATTTTTTATTTTTATCGAATATAAAATGACATTTGTTCATAAATTTATTTAAAGAATAATCCGCTTCTTAGATCTTTGTGTAAAGTATTCTTTTTAAAATACCTTTTTAAATTAAATCTTAATAAATGATAAGTTATATAATTTATTCTTTTGAAGAATCTGTCAAATAATGTTGAGGGTAAAAATTTGTTAAGATTATTATGTGAAATTTGACTTATCTTTAATGTTCCAAATAAACCTTGTGGCGCATTCGCATAATTATCTGATAGGTGTCTTATCAAAGAACCTTTGTCTAGCTTATCATTTTGAAATGGAACAATAGTGGCTAAATACCTGCTCATACTTAATCCGTTCATATTTTCACCGTGCCAACCAACAGCAGCCATTTCTCTAATTAATAAAATATTTGAAATTGAAATCCATCTCCAATTAAAATTATAAAACTTTGTTTTAATAAAATCATTAAATTCTTTTTTATCATATATCCAAAAAGCGCAATATGAATTTGACAAAACCAAATATTTCTTTTTCGATAAATTTAAATATTTTGACGATTGCTCTACTTGATCAGTTGAATAGAGGTTTTTATCTTTTTTATTAATTTCAAATCTTAAAAAACCCAAATTATAATTATTTTTAATACAAATATTTTTGTACTTTAACCAATAATTAAAGTTTTTTTTATCAAAAAGAATATCATCCTCACAATAGATAAATATATCAAAATTATTTTTTTGAGATTTCATCAAACTTCTACAATACCATGTAAGTTTAAATGAATGATCTTTTTTTAAGTTATAATAAAAATATTGAATTTTTTTACCTTTATTTTTAAATTTTTGATTTGAGTGAACAAAAATTTGAGATTTATTTGATAATTCCAGTAAACTTTTACAAACTTTTTTAAAGTTTTTAATTTTTTTTTTATTATTAGGTTTTTTTAAATATAGAGGAATATGAACAGATATCTTTAAATTTTTCATATGTTATCAATATAAATCTAACCATTCAGAATACTTAACTGAATTTTTTTGAATGAAAATTGGCATATCTTTAATTGGTAAAGTTTTCAATTTAAACTCATTAGAATATTTATAATCTTTTGATTTAGCTTGATGATCAAAATTTATTACTTTTCTTTTAACCATGTCTTTAATGTCATTAAGTGTTTGTTTATTAGCTTTAAACTCTGCATGATCCTCGCTATTTGTTAATTTTTTATAAATGTCCTCAGGTGATTTGACTTGTGAAAAGTGCCAACCCCCATTTTTTACTATTTTAATATTTGTATATTTTGTGTCTGAAAATAATGTATCAATTCTATAAATTGGATAATTTTTTATTTTGAGATCTCTAAGCCAGGTAAATGATTTTAAATGTTTTTTTTTGCATCCTCTTGTACCATGCCACTCAATTCTATCGCAAAATAAATTAAATTTGTAGTAAAATAATTTTTGATTAAAAGCTATGATTTTATTTTTATTTTTTTCCAAGCTTATGTTTTCGAATCTAGGAATTTCATCATTGTCACTATAAAAAATGTAATCATCTTTGTCTGCTTCTTCAATGCCTGACATTAAATTATCTCTTTGAAATGCAATTCTTTTAATTGAATTTTCTCTAATTTGATTATTTCCTGATTTGTCTAAATGTATCTTGGTTTCATCAAATAGATTTTTGGGCTCATTCTCAACGATAATATAATTAATTTTTTTTTTAAAATCTTTAAATTTATTTATATCAAAATTAAGTTTTTTCTTTTCTCCACTGTGAGAATATTTAGACTCAGTAATTACAAATTTATCCACGTAGGGATTAAGAATATTTAATCTTAATTCCAACATCATATTTTCATTATAAAATGTTGTGCAATCAAAAACTTTCATAAGGTGATTCAAATTAATACATTTACTATTAACAATATTAAGCTATAAATTATAGTCGAATATTCATAAATTTATGCGTGACTATATTAACTTAAAGAATTTGGGCAAAAGTATGAGGACTTTTTATAATAAAAGTCCGTTTCCTTATGCCGTTATAGATAATTTTTTTAAACCCTCTATTGCAAATAAATTAGAAAAAGAATTTCCGAAATATAAAGATAAAAGATTACACGAATACAAAAATTATTGTGAAGTAAAAAAAACCTCAAATAATTGGAACTTTTTTCCACCCCTTACCTACAAAGTTTTTTCTCTTTTAAATTCAAATCAAGTAACAAAGTTCTTATCAAAAAAACTTAAAATACCTAAAGTGATACCAGATTACGGGCTTCATGGTGGTGGTTGGCATTTAATGCATCATAAAGGAAAGTTAAATCCGCATTTAGATTATTTTATACATCCTAAAGCAAATTTGCAGAGAAAATACAATTTGATTATTTTTTTGTCAAAAGGATGGAAAGAAAATTGGGGTGGTGAAATTTGTTTTTATAAAAAAAATAAAAAAAACATGAAGCTTCCTGGAGATTTAACTACAAAAATTTATCCAAAATTTAATAGAGCTGTCTTTTTTGATGTGTCGAATCATAGTTGGCATGGTGTTCTTCAACCAAAGAGAAAAGTAATTAGAAATAGTATGGCGGTATATTATTTAATTAATCCTTCAAAAAAAGATTTGTTAAGCAGAAAAAAGGTTTTTTATGCTCCAACCAACAAACAAAAAGGAAACAAAAAAATTCTAAAGTTTATTAAATTGAGATCCAGCTCAAAACACTTCTCTAAAGTCTATAGAAAAAATAAATAGCTCTTGGTGCCCTCGGACAGACTCGAACTGTCACTCCCATACGGGCAAGGATTTTAAGTCCTTTGTGTCTACCATTTCACCACGAGGGCTGAGGCACATATATACATTAATTAATAAATAATGAGAAGGTTTTTAACAACCTTTAAAAGAGGAAGACATATTCTTAATTAAATCAAAATACAAAGTTTTCCCTGGATTTAAAGTAGCTCCTAAAGGATCTATAACTCCAGTCTTAATATTTGTGTCTTTTGCTACTGCTTTGATTATATCAGGGTTAAATTGAGGTTCAGAAAACACACAACTTACTTTTTCATGTTCGATTACTTCTCTAATCTCAGATAATTGTTCTGCACCAGGTAATACATCTGTATTTACTGTAAAAGCTCCCAAGACATTTACACCAAATCTTTTTTCAAAATATTGGTAGGCGTCATGAAAAACAATTGATTTGAAATCTTTATTTAGCTCAGATTTTACTTTTTTTGTAAGTTTGTCTAAATCTTTGTGTGCTTTTTTTAAATTAGCTTTATATTTAGATGCGTTTTCTTGATCGTTTTCAATTAGATGTTCTGCCATTTCACTTAAAATTACTTTTGCGTTCATTGGATCAAGCCAAATATGCGGATCGTGTTCACCATGAGCATGTTCTTTATGATCATCGTGTTTATCTTCTTTGTGACCATGTTCTTTATGATCATCGTGTTTATCTTCTTTGTGACCATGTTCTTTATGATCATCGTGTTTATCTTCTTTGTGACCATGTTCTTTATGATCATCGTGTTTATCTTCTTTGTGACCATGTTCTTTATGATCATCGTGTTTATCTTCTTTGTGACCATGTTCTTTATGATCATCGTGTTTATCTTCTTTGTGACCATGTTCTTTATGATCATCGTGTTTATCTTCTTTGTGACCATGTTCTTTATGATCATCGTGTTTATCTTCTTTGTGACCATGTTCTTTATGATCATCATGATCTTCGAATATGTTTCTTTCTCTAAATTCCAATTTTTTTAATCCCTTAATTTCCATTAACTCTATTTTTTCTGCTTTTTTTGCTATTGATTTTAATGGTTTTTTTAAAAAATTTTCCAAGTCTTCTCCAACCCAGAATATTAAGTCAGCATTCTGAAGCATTTTTGCGTGCGATGGTTTTAAAGCAAATCCATGCGGAGAAGCATAACCATCTACTATTAAATCTGGTTTGCCTACTCCATCCATTAAATAACTTGCTAATGAATGTATAGGTTTTATTGACGTAACTACTTTGATATCGGCATTTGCTGGTGAAAAAATAGCTAAAAGAGATAATAATGATACTATTAGTGGTAATTTTTTAATATTTTTCATAATGGTGATGTATTAAATTTGTTATAATATAACATTATGTAGTATTATAATATTTTAAAGTCAAGGGATAAAAATGAACTCAAATCAAAATATCTTAGTAAAATTAAAACAAGCTAGTTTTCGTATAAATAATAAATGGCTTGTTAAAGATGTATCTCTACAGATTGAAAAAGGTAGAATAGTTACTCTTATTGGTCCGAATGGTTCTGGAAAAAGTACGACCGCAAAAATTGCCCTGGGAATCTATAAAAAAATTGATGGAAAAGTTGAAAAATATACAAATAAAGTTGGATATGTTCCTCAAAAAATTTCAATTGATTGGACATTGCCGCTAAGAGTAAGAGATTTTATAATACTTACTGAAAATCTGAAAGAAGAAGCTATTAATGATGCTCTATCATTAACAGGTGTTATACATCTTAAAGATAAAAATTTAGGAGACTTATCAGGCGGAGAATTTCAAAGAGTGCTGCTTGCAAGAGCTATTTCAAAAAAACCAGAACTATTAGTTCTTGATGAACCAGTACAAGGAGTAGATTTTACGGGTGAAATTGCTTTATACGAACTTATAAAGAAAATTTCCGATGAACTAAATTGTGGAATTTTATTAATTTCTCACGACTTGCATACTGTAATGAGTGCTACAGATCACGTTGTTTGCCTAAATGGTCATGTGTGTTGTTCAGGATCTCCATTAGAAGTCGCAAAAAATAATAAATATAAAGCTTTATTCGGAGAACAGGCTTCTCAAATATTATCAAGATACGAACATAGACACGATCATATTCATACAAACGAAGGTAAAATAAAAAAAAATTAAATGTTAGAAGATTTTTTTATAAGAGCTTTAATAGCTGGACTCGGTATTGCAATTGTAACAGGGCCCCTTGGATGTTTTGTTATTTGGAGACGGTTATCATATTTTGGCGATACTCTTGCTCACTCTGCTTTACTTGGAGTTACACTCGCTTATACTTTAGAATTTAATATTGCTATTTCAGTATTTATAATTTCATCTTTAATTGCGTTAATTCTGATAGATTTACAAAAAAGAACTAATCTACCAGGAGATGCTTTGCTAGGGCTTTTGGCTCATTCATCTTTAGCAGTTGGACTTGTTGTTATTGGATTTTTAACATTCATTAGGTTCGATATCATGGGATTATTATTTGGAGACATATTAGCAGTTACAATTGAAGATATATTCATTATATGGACAGGAGGTCCATTAATACTAATAATTCTCAAATTGATATGGAAATCTTTATTCGCCTCAACAGTAAACTACGAATTAGCAGAAGCTGAAGGCTTAAATCCTGACAGAGCTAAAGCTATATTTACAATTTTAATGGCAGGTATCATTGCTATTTCAATAAAAATGGTTGGATTATTATTAATTACAGGAATGTTGATTATACCAGCTGCAATGGCTAGAAATATTTCTTCAAGCCCACAAATGATGGTAATTTATTCAGTGATTGGAGGATTGTTATCTGTAATTTTAGGTTTGTTAACTTCTTTAGAATTTAATACAGCATCAGGCCCTTCAATTATAGCAGCTGCCTTATTCCTATTCGTACTTTCATTATTAAAAATTAAACAATCGATTAAATTGAAAAATTAACGGAGAATCAGTACAATAACTAAAATGCATAAAGAAAATAATCTTACAAAAAACCAGCAAATAGTTCTTGATTTAATTGAAAAATCAAAAGAACCGGTTAAAGCTTATTCAATATTATCTAATGTAAAAAAAAGGGGTATCAACGCACCTCCCCAAGTTTATAGGGCTTTAGAAAAATTAATCAAAATAGGAAAAATTCATAAAGTAGAAAGTAAAAATGCTTTTGTGGTCTGTAAAAATACGAATTGCGAAGTTTCAAATGCAACCGCTTTCTCAATATGTCAAGCCTGTGAAAAAGTTACTGAGATAATTAATTCTAAACTTTCTAAATATCTTAAAAGTTTTCAAGATAATACTGGCATGAAGTATAAAAAATATAATCTTGAATTTTTTGGCTTATGTCAAAAATGCAAATCAAAATAAAATGAATATTTTTGGTTTAGGATCAGATCTTGTCAATATCAAGAGAATTGATGGTATTTTAAGAAAAAATAGAAATTTTAAAAACAGGGTTTTTTCCAAAAAAAGAAATTGTAATAGGTTCAAAAAAAAACAACCAATCTAATTATTATGCAAAAAGATTTGCTGCGAAAGAGGCTTTTTCAAAAGCTTTAGGTACTGGTATTTCTAAAGGATTAAACTTTAAGGATATTGAGATAACAAATAATAAAAAAGGTAAACCAATTTTAAATATAAATGGAGAAAGCAAAAAAATTATAAAAAGGTTGATAAAAAAGAAATTCAAAACTTTCATCTCATTATCTGATGAAAAATCACATGCAATAGCATCTGTTATCATCACTACGTCAAAATAATTTAATTAAATAATACTGAACCTTAAACTTTTTTTAATCTCTTTTCCTTCAAGCGTAGAAATATTAATCTTAATATCTTTGTTCAATCTCATGTCTTTATTACCTTGCCAAATTCCAGCTGCTAAATGCATAATTCCAATTTTTTCATTAGGAAGATAAGGTTCAACAAATGTGTTAATTTTATCGTCATACTTTGGGAGTAAATGACTGGTTATCCAATTACACTTGAGAGGCAAAAAAATTCAACATCAATATTATTATGATAGACAGCAATATTTATTGCTAAACCCTCTGAGCCAAAAATTTTTCCTTTAGCAAGTGTCTTTTTTTTAAGTTTTCTTGCCAGATACCCCAGCATTTAGAATTTTTTTCTAACGAAAAAACACCTATGTTGATGTGTGGGGCAAAAGCCAACTTTCTAGCAATATCTTCATCAATACCTGAGGATTTAGCGTGTTTGTAATTCTGAGATTTGATTATTGCTAATTTTCCAAAAAGCCAATTTACTTTAGTCATTATTTTATAACCTGGCCCAATACTTTGTGTAATGCCAAGTTTGCCATTATCACAAGCTTTAAAATATAATTCTACTGCTGACCAAGAATTGATCCATGCATCGCTGTCAATCCAAAGATATTTTTTAAATTCAGGAAAATAATTTGGTAAAAAAGCTCTTGAAACTTGGCTCTTTAGCCATTCTTTTTTCATAACCTTGTAACCGGGAACTTCGATATCCCAGCTTGCTTTTTTAATAGAGTAAACTAGAGGGCTAAGAGTCTTTATTTGATTTTTGTTTAGACCAGCATCCAAAACACAAATTGAAATATTTTTACTTTCTTCATTTGCTTGAATTGATTTAATTAGTTCTACTAAAAGATCAAAGTAGTTTGAGTCTGCAAGTGTTACTATAGCTTTTTCTCTCATTTTTATCTTATACCAACCATTGTTTATATTTATCTTTATTTTTTTGAATATAAGTGGGTAATTCATTTAAACTTGATATCGATAGTTTTTGTCCACTATCAAATTTAGATTTTTTTGTATCCGTCTTTAAATTATAAATACTCTCTCGATCACTTATTTTTTTTACAATTTCATCAATACTTAAAGAATTTAATTCATATTCTCGATGATGTGCGTATGATCTTAATTTTTTATCGATTCCTTCCGGTGTTTTTAAATACGAAAAATGCCATCCACCATCATTAATTAATTTAATATTTGAATATTTATTTTCTGAAAATAAGATATCTATTCTCCAAAAGGGGTATGATCTGTCTTTTATATTTCTAAGCCATTGGGGAGAAATTAAATGTTTTTTCTTACACCCTCGTGTTCCAGTCCATGTTATGGTTTTAGAGCGTAAATTAAATTTGTAATAAAACATTTTTTGTTTAAAAAAAACCAATTTTTCTTTTATCGATGATAGGTCGGTATTTTCAAGTTTGGGAATTTCATCTAAATCGGAGATTAAAACAAAATCTCCATTATCAACATCTTTGATACCTTTCTGTATAAAATTTCTTTGATAGAAATCTCTTTTCATTGAATTTAAAATATATTTTCCGTTTTTTATATCAAAACTATCACTTTCATTAATGCCAACTATTCCTGGAGGTTCGTGATCTAATACTAAATAAATTATTTTATCTTTAAACTTTTTAAAATTATTAATATCAAAGTTTAATTTTCTCTTTTTTCCATTGTGAGCATACATGCTTTCTACAATTATAAATTTTTCGATATATCTATTTAAATAATTTAAACGAAGATCAAGAACAACATCTTCGTCAAAATACATAAAACAGTCAAAGATTTTCATCTTACTTTTATTTTTTTATTTTTTGAAATAAGAATATAACTATCTCTATATCCACAATCTTTATATCCCTGAATTATTATATTTAGATATCGTTTGCTTGGTGCAAAATGTTTAGTTTTTTTTGGCATATAATAGTACATAACCTTTGTGCCTTTCAGAGTGAAATATTTTTTTATATAAGTTATAGGATAATTTTCATATACATCTAATTTTTTTTCATCCCCTTTTGTTATTTTGTAGATGGCGCCCAAAACATAACTGTTTTGTTTTTTTTCAATATCAGCAACACCACCACCTAAATAATAGTTTCTAAACGAAAGCTTAAAATTTTTTAGTGTATAACAGCCTATATATTTTGAGTTTTTACATCTTCGTTTCATTTGTTTTTGATGTAAATTACTCCCGTAAGCAAAAAAAGCAGAAAAAATAGAGTTAATGGAAATTAAGGGA
>CABYJW010000007.1 GCA_902519465.1 uncultured Pelagibacteraceae bacterium | reverse complement strand
GTTTGGAGGCTTTGCTGCTAACGAATTGGCAAGTAGAATTGACGACTCTAAAGCAAAAATTATTATTTCTTCATCTTGCGGATATGAACCTGGAAGAACAGTTCACTACAAACCTTTATTAAACAAAGCTATTGAAATAGCAAATCATAAACCAGAAAAGTGTATTATTTGGCAAAGAGAAAAAGATAAAGCTGAGCTTGATCCTAAAAGAGATATTGATTGGTTAGAAGCTTTAAAAGGAGCTAAACCTGCTGAATGCGAAAAAATGAATGCGAATGATTATGCATACATACTTTACACATCTGGAACAACAGGAACACCAAAAGGAATAGTTAGAGATATTGGTGGACACATTGTTGCTCTGAAATGGACTATGAAAAATATTTACAACATAGATCAAGATGATGTTTGGTGGTCTGCAAGTGATATAGGCTGGATAGTTGGTCACTCTTATATTGTTTATGCTCCGCTGTTTTACGGTTGCACTACTGTTTTATTTGAAGGTAAACCAGTAGGAACTCCTGATGCTGGTGTTTTTTGGAGAATAATTTCAGAATATAAAGTAAAATCACTTTTTACTGCCCCAACAGCAATAAGAGCAATTAAAAAAGAAGATCCTGACGGGAAATTCTTCAAAAAATATGATCTATCTAAATTTGATACTTTGTTTTTAGCTGGTGAGCGTGCTGACCCAGATACAATAAAGTGGTTTGAAAAACTTTCAAATGCTCCTGTAATTGATCACTGGTGGCAAACAGAAACTAGTTGGGCAATAAGCGCAAATTGTGCAGGAATAGAAAAGTTTCCAATTAAATATGGTTCAGCTTTTAAACCAGTACCCGGTTATGATTTAAAAGTTTTAAATAGTGAAGGAAAAGAAAATAAAGCGGGTCAAATGGGTGACATTGTAGTTAAATTACCTTTACCACCAGGAACTTTTCCCACTCTGTGGAATGCGGATGAAAGATATAAGAAAGTTTATATGTCAACTTACGACGGATATTACCAAACGTATGATGCGGGTCATATTGATGAAGATGGTTACGTTTGGATTATGTCCAGAACAGACGATATCATTAACGTAGCAGGACATAGATTGTCTACTGGAGCAATTGAAGAAGTTTTAGCGGAACATAAAAATGTTGCAGAATGTGCTGTAATAGGAATTGCTGATAAATTAAAAGGACAACTTCCAATTGGATTAATAGCTTTAAAAGCTGGAGTTGATAGAGACAATAAAGAAATTACCAAAGAATGTGTAACACTGGTGAGAGAGAAAGTTGGGCCTGTTGCTGCTTTCAAATTAGCCATTGTTGTAAAAAGATTGCCTAAAACTAGATCAGGAAAAGTTTTAAGGGGAACTGTTAGAAAAATTGCAGATGGAGAAACATACAAAGTGCCACCAACAATAGATGATCCAGCAATATTAGATGAGATAAAAAAAGATCTTAAAGATAATAATGTTTTAAAAGGCTAAGACGCTATAAATTTAATAAGATAGTAAAGAATTCCAGTAATTATTGTTGCATAAATAAAGCCTAAGACAAATAACTTTAGTCTAATTTTATCATTTTTAAATCGTGACTTAAGATATACGTAGATCATCGTGTATATACCAACTATGGCTATACTCAATAAAATATCCGTTGGGTTCATTAATAATTTAGATATCGTTAATTTTAGCAATCATACCAACTTCATAATGTCCCGGCACGTTGCAAGCTGCTTCTATTTTAGCTTTGTTGCTAAATTTCCATACTAATTCACCTTTTTCACCTGGTGAAAGCAAAACACTATTTGAATGGGAGTGTCCCATTGATGGATTTTTTTTAGCCATCTGTTTCATTTTTTCTTTATCAACTTTATCTGATAATAAAATTTCATTTTCAACTAACATCATCATTTCAGGCTGATGTTTTATATGCATTTCTTTTGTTGCTATATTAAACTCGTGCACTAGTTCCCCAGCATTTAAAACTAAAAATTTAATTGTTTCGTCTTTCTTTACATTTATTTCTGCAGGTTCATAGTAATTATCGTGCATCTTAATAGTGATAGTCCTTGTTACCTCGGAAGGTTTGCCTTTTTCACCTATCATTTTCATTGGTCCTGCAAAGACAATGTTTGGTATTAAAAATAGTATTATTATTAATAACTTCATAAATGTAAAAATATCAAATTTTAAAAATATTATTAAACATCAACTTGTCGCACCGCTCTAATCATTAACTTGTCGCAGAGATTTAAGGGATTTTTTTATTTATAAGCATTTATGGAAATAACTCTAATTTTACTAATTGTTTTTTACTTTCTGTTTTATCTCTTACGTCCTACATCCAAGGAAGAATTAAAGAGATTTAACAAAAAAGATAATTGGTCAAATATGGGTTTTTGAAAGGAAAATATGAAAAAAATTATTTTAATTTTTGCACTTTTGAGTTTTTCAACTAGCGTATTTGCTGGATCATGTCCAATGATGGCAAATAAAGTTGAAAAGAAAATTGAAGAAGCAAAAAAATTTCATACTGATGGCTTAAAGGCACATCAAAATGGAGACCATAAAAAATCTGAGGAATTATTAAATAAAGCTTTAGATCTTTTTAAAAGTTAAATTAATGTTTGAGGCGTGTTTGATAACACGCCTTAACAAAATATAGAATTAAAAATTTATGAAAAAAATAGTTTTAAAATTTACATTTATTCTTATGATTTGCAGTTCAGCTTTTGGTGCAGACGAAAACATTGATATGCTAAATAGATTGGGTAAAGAGATTAATGTTTATTCAAAAAAAATTGTTAATGTAGACGTGGGTGATACTGTAAATTGGAAATCTGTTAATCCTGGTCACAATGTAGAATTTATAAAAGGTGGAATTCCTGAGGGAGTAGAAAAATTTAAATCAAAATATAATAAAGATACTAGTTATACTTTCAAGACTCCTGGGATATACGCTTATTGGTGTACACCACACAAAAGTATGGGAATGATAGGTTTTGTAGTTGTAGGAAATGATAAATCTAACTTAGATGCTATTAAAAAACTAAAGTTCTACGGTAAATCTACTAAAATAGCTGAAGAGCTAATAAACTCTTTATAATTTTTGTTAATTAAAATTTAATGGCTTGCCTTTAGCAGGTGATATAATCTTATTATTTTCCATCACAATTTCTCCATTAACTATTGTCGCTACAGGAAAACCTTTTACTTTATAATTATTAAAAGGTGTCCATCCACATTTGCTTTCAATCCAATCGTCCTTAATAATAACCTCTTTATTCATATCAATTACTGTCAGATCAGCATCAAAGTTTTCTTTGATATATCCTTTATTTTTAATACCAAATAAATCACAAGGATTCTCAGAAACTAATTTTATTAGTTTTTCTATTTTTAGTTTTCCTTTATTTACATGATCAAGCATAACAGGTAGTAAAGTTTGCACCCCTGGCATTCCAGATGGAGACAAAGGATATTTTCTATTTTTTTCCTCTTTTGTATGTGGGGCATGATCAGAACCTATAGTACTCACTAAAGTTTCGTCTACTGCATCCCATAATCTATCGTAGTGGTCTTTAGATCTTAAGGGCGGGTTCATTTGACTAAAAGTTTTTAAATTTTTATAACAATCAGGGGCATACAAAGTTAAGTGTTGTGGTGTAATTTCAAAAGTTACCCCATCCCTCTTTTCTGAAAAGAAATCAATTTCTTCTTTTGTTGAAACATGAAGAATATGAATTTTCTTTTTATGTTTTTGAGCTAATCTTACTACTCTTTTAGTGGACTCTAGTGCACATTCCTCATTCCGCCAAACAGGGTGCGAGGTAACATCACCTTCTTTAATAAATTTTTTTCTAGATAACAGAATATTTTCATCTTCTGAATGCACAGAAATAATCTTGCTGCTATTAGATATTACTTTCTCTATATCTTTTTCCTGGCTGACTAATAGGTTTCCTGTTGATGAACCAGCAAAAAGTTTTACCCCACAACATCCCTCAAGAGCATTGACCGATGCTAACTCTTTCATATTGTCCGGGGTAGCTCCAAAATAAAAAGCATAATTACAAAACATTCTATTTCTCGCTGCACTAAGTTTGTTATTAAATTCTTTAAATGTTGATGTTGGTGGATTAGTATTCGGCATTTCAAATACAGAGGTTATGCCCCCTGCTACTGCAGCCCTACTCCCACTTTCTAAATTTTCAGCGTCATTAGCTCCTGGTTCTCTAAAGTGTACCTGGGTATCTATTGCCCCAGGCAAAACAATCTTGCCTGTTGCGTCGAAAACTTTACCGCTATTAAGATCTATTTTTCCAACTTTTTTGATTTTATTTCCTGATATAGCTAAATCTATCTTTTGAAATTTACCATCAATATAACAAGATCCGTTCTTTATAATGAGACTATAGTTATCAGACATATTTTGTTAAAATTAATATACAATATAAACTTCAAATATGAAAAAAGATCAAATATTTATTTTAAAAGATAGAGGGGTTCTATTAATTTCAGGTCAAGATTCTAAAGACTTTCTTCAGAATTTAGTCACAAATGATATTAATAAAGTGACTGAAACTCAAAGTTGTTTTTCATCATTACTAACGCCTCAAGGAAAATATTTGTTTGATTTTATGATTGTTAAGCACAAGGATGGTTATTTTCTTGATTGTGAGCTTAACCAAATTAATGGGCTAATTAACAGGCTGAATGTTTATAAATTAAACTCAAAAATTGAGATCACAAATTTATCACATAAATTTCAAGTTACGGTTATGAGTAATGAAAAATTTATTTCTATAAATAATTCTAAAAATCTCGAAGGTACGACCATAACTTATAGAGATGATCCTTTTTTTATTGATCCAAGAAATAAAAAACTTGGAGCAAGAGGTATTGTTAACCTTGAAAAGTTGTATTTATCTATAAAAAAATTGGAATTAAAACTAGAAGATTCAAAAAATTACTATGAGCTTAGTTATAATTTAGGTATTGCGCAAATAAATACAAAAAATCTTCAGGAAAAAATTTTTGGCCTAGAGTGTAATTTTGAGGAACTAAACGGTATAGATTTTAAAAAAGGCTGTTATGTAGGACAAGAAAATACTGCAAGAATGAAATTGAAAAATAAAGTAAGGAAAAAGTTATTTGCTATAAAATCAAACGATAAATTAAAAATTGGCAGTGACATAAATTTTAATAGTATTAAAATCGGTCAGATCGTAATTGATGAACCCTATCCATTTGGTTTGATTAAAATTGTTGATCCGGATTTCTCTGAATATAAAGATAAAGATTTGTTAATTAATGATTGTAAGTCTAAAATTATTCAATAATGGTGCGGTCGGAGAGACTCGAACTCTCATGGGAATCCCACACGGCCCTCAACCGTGCCTGTCTACCAATTTCAGCACGACCGCGATTTAATTATATGCGACAATAAATGAATGACTTTTTATCTTCAAGTTGATAAATTATTTATATGACTTCACAAAATTTAGATGAAATTTATAAGAAGATTTCTTCAGTAGTGCCTGAAATAGAGTGGAAATTTCATGCTCCAATAATCGACAAGATTAATAAATTAAAAAAAGAAAAAGATGCGGTCATTCTTGCTCATAACTATCAAACACCAGAAATTTATCATGGCGTTGCAGATATAGCGGCGGACTCTTTAGCGCTTGCGCTGGAAGCTGCAAAAACAGATGCAAGAGTAATAGTTTTGTGTGGAGTTCACTTTATGGCAGAGACTGCAAAATTAATGAATCCGAGTAAAAAAGTTTTAATACCAGATATGCAAGCAGGATGTTCTTTGGCCGAGTCAATTACTGGAGCAGATGTTCGTATGTTAAAAGAAAAATATCCAGGTGTTCCAGTTGTATCTTACGTCAATACCTCTGCAGATGTAAAAGCAGAAACAGATATATGTTGCACATCTGCTAATGCGGTTAAAGTGGTTGAATCTTTAGGGACTGAAAAAGTTATTTTTCTTCCTGATCATTACCTAGCAAATTACGTTCAAAAAAATACAAAAGTTAAAATAATTTCATGGCAAGGTACTTGTATGGTACATGAAAAATTTACAGGTAAGGAAGTAGAAGATATTAAAAAAGAAAACCCTGGAATTGAGGTAATTGCCCACCCTGAATGCCCACCAGATGTTATTAGTGCATCTGACTTCGCAGGATCAACTTCTAGTATGGTAAAATATGTTAAGGAAAACCAACCTAAAAAAGTTTTATTAGTTACTGAGTGCACAATGAGCGACAATGTTCAAGTCGAAAATCCAAACGTTCAATTTATAAAACCATGTAATCTTTGCCCACACATGAAAAAAATTACATTAAATAAAATCTATGATTGCTTAAAAAATGAAACCAATGAAATTAAAATTGGCCATAATATTGCAGAAATGGCCAGAAAATCTGTTTTGAGAATGGCAGAAATTGGTAGATAATTTTGAGTGCAAAAAATTAATCAGAAATATATTAAATCAGTTGTTTATCAAGCTTTGAGAGAAGATCTAAGCCCATCTGGAGATATAACAACTAAAAATATTATAAATAAAAATATAACTGCGAAAATAATTGCTGGCCAAAACTGTATTGTTGGAGGCTTAGGTTTTGCAAAGGAAGCTTTTAAAATTTCTAATAAAAAAATAATATTCAAAACTAAAATAAAAGATGGAAGAAAAGTTAATAGAGGTAAAGTAATCGCTCTTTTAAAAGGTGAAGCTTCAAGTATTCTTAAAAGTGAAAGAGTAGCGCTTAATTTTATTGGTTTAATTTCAGGTGTAGCAACGATTACAAATCAATTTGTTAAAAAAATAAAAGGTAAATCCTGTAAAATATGTTGTACGAGGAAAACTTTACCTAATTTGAGATTACTACAAAAATATGGAGTAAAACTGGGTGGTGGAACTAACCATAGATTTAATCTGAGTGATGAAATTTTAATAAAGGATAACCATATTGCTGTTAGAAAAAATATTTATGATTTAGTTAAAAGAGCTATTAAGAATAAAAAAGGTAAGAAGATTACAGTAGAAATAGATAATTTAAATCAACTAAAAAAAATTAAGGGCCTTAAATTTAATAGAATATTATTTGATAATATGGGTTTAAAAAATCTCAGAAAAGCAGTTAAAATCTCCAAAAGATTTTATGAGACAGAAGCATCAGGTGGAATTACATTAAAAAATGTAAGACGGATTGCTGCAACTGGTGTCAATCGTGTTTCTATTGGCCAAATAACTCATAGTGCGCCTGTTGTAGATTTTAAAATTAATTTTTATTAGATTATCTTCTAAGCTCAGCTTGTGCTGCAGCAAGTCTGGCAATCGGAACTCTAAATGGTGAGCAAGAAACATAATTCAATCCATTTTTAGAACAAAATTCGATACTTCTAGGATCTCCTCCGTGTTCTCCGCAGATCCCTAATTTAAGTTTTTTGTTTTGTTTTTTTCCTCTTTGTGATGCAATTTTGACAAGTTCGCCAACGCCGTCTTTATCAATGCTTACAAATGGATCTTCATCGAAAATTTTATGATCAATATAATCATTTAAAAATTTTCCAGAATCGTCTCTGCTGATACCAAATGTAGTTTGCGTCAAATCGTTAGTTCCAAAGCTAAAAAAATCTGCATATTTTGATATTGGGGCTGCCCTCAGAGCTGCTCTTGGAAGCTCGATCATAGTGCCTACAAAATAATTTATTTTAACTTTATTCTCTTGTTGAACTTGATCAGCAACCCTATTAACTAATTTTCTCATTATTCCGAGCTCGTCTTCTGTTGAAACCAAAGGTATCATTATCTCTGGTACGACTGATTTAATTTTCTCTTTTTTACATTCAATTAAAGCATCAAAAATAGCTCTGCATTGCATTTCGTAAATTTCTGGAAAAGAGATACCCAATCTACATCCTCTGTGTCCAAGCATTGGATTTAATTCATGTAATTCTGCTACTCTATTTTTAATCTCTTTAACTCCTAGATTTAGTGATCTTGCTACCTCCTCCATATCTTTATCTGTCTTAGGCAAGAACTCGTGCAGAGGAGGGTCTAAAAGTCTTACAGTTACTGGCAAACCCTTCATAATTTTAAAAATTTCTTTAAAATCATTTTTTTGGTGAGGTAGTAATTTTTCTAAAGCAATTTTTCTGTCATCTAGACTTTTTGAAAGAATCATTTGTCTAACTGATAGAATTCTCTCGTCATCAAAAAACATATGCTCAGTCCTACATAAACCAATCCCTTCTGCGCCGAAATTTCTAGCCATTTTAGTATCTTGTGGTGTTTCAGCATTCGTTCTTATTTTGAGTTTTCTAAATTCATCTGACCATTTCATTATAGTGGAGAAATAACCTGAAATATCAGGTTTGACTGTTGGGACTAGGCCCTTCATTACTCTGCCCGTTCCTCCATCAATAGTTATAACCTCTCCCTCTTTAATACTTAAATCTCCAACTTTGAATTCTTTTGTTTCATAATCGATATTAATTTCTCCAGACCCTGAAACGCATGGTCTTCCCATACCTCTAGCTACTACAGCAGCATGACTAGTCATTCCGCCTCTTGCAGTTAATATTCCTTTAGCTGCATGCATACCGTGAATATCCTCTGGTGACGTTTCTACTCTAACTAAAATTGTATCTTCTTTTTGATTATTCATTTTCTCAGCCTCATCAGCACTAAAAACTACTTTCCCACTTGCTGCGCCGGGTGATGCCGGCAGACCTTTTGCGATTACTTCTTTGTTAACTTTTTCATCCAGTGTTGGGTGCAAAAGTGTATCTAGAGTGTTAGGATCAATTCTTAAAATTGCTTCCTTTTTAGAAATTAGTTTTTCCTTAACCATATCAACTGCAATTTTAATTGCTGCTTTTGCAGTTCGCTTTCCATTTCTTGTCTGTAGCATCCATAGTTTTTTATTTTCTACTGTGAATTCAATATCTTGCATGTCTCGATAATGTTTTTCTAATTTCACAAAAATATTTTTAAGTTCCTTGAAAACTTTTGGCATAGTTTCTTCCATCGATTTTTCTATGGCTCCAGCATTTTCTTTTGCTTTTTTTGTAATGTACCTAGGTGTTCTACTACCAGCTACGACGTCTTCTCCTTGGGCATTTATTAAATATTCTCCAAAAAATTTATTTTCTCCAGTCGACGGGTTTCTTGTAAATGCAACACCTGTAGCACAATCATTTCCCATATTTCCAAATACCATGGATTGAATATTTACTGCTGTTCCCCAATCTCCTGGTATGTGATTATATTTTCTATAATTTTTTGCTCTTTTGCTCTCCCAAGATAAAAATACTGCTTTGATGGCTCCAAACAATTGTACGTAAACATCTTGAGGAAAATCTTTTTTTGTTTTTTCTAATATTAAAAATTTGAAATTTTTTATTAGGCCATCCCAATCATCAGCATTTAATTCGGTGTCCATCAAAACACCTTTTGTTAGTTTAAAGTTATCAATCATTTCCTCAAACAGATGGCTTTCAATCCCTAAAACCACATTTGCATACATTTGAATGAATCTTCTATAACTATCTTTGGCAAATCTTTCGTTTGAAGTTTTTTTTGACAATGCTTCCACGGTCCTGTCGTTTAACCCTAAATTAAGAATAGTATCCATCATACCTGGCATGGATACCCTTGAACCAGATCTTACTGATACAAGTAAAGGATTTGAATTATCACCGAATCTTTTTCCGGTTATTAATTCAATTTTTTTTAATTCTTTTTTTATTTCTTTGAAAATTTTTGTGTTTAGTTTTTTTTTATTCTTATAAAAAATTGAACACATTTCGGTTGAAATTGTAAATCCTGGGGGTACGGGTAAACCAAGTCTAGCCATCTCGGCTAGATTAGCTCCTTTACCGCCCAAAATGTTTTTGGAATTTAATATTTTTTTTGTTTTTTTGTCTCCAAAACTAAATATGTATTTAGACATTAAGATCCTTCTAATTTAGAGAAATCTACAAAAGTATTAAACGTTGAACATAGTATTTGCAATAGTTCCAAACGATTATTTTTAAGGTCGTTATTATCATCGTTAACCTTAACTTTTTCAAAAAATTTATCTGTTGATAGTTTTGTGTCAGATAAAAGCTTTAAATGTTCTTCATAATTTTTTCTCTCTTCTTTTATTGTAAAAGCTTTCCGAATGATATTTATTCTTTCAAAAAGTTCTTTCTCTTCTTCTTCTTTAAATAGAACAGCATCAGGACCATTCTTTAGTTCTAATTTTTCTTGTTCTAATATGCTTGAGGCTCTTTTATAAGTTGAAACAGCATTTTTACCAAGCTCTTTAGATATAAATTTATTCATTATTAAAGTTTTTTTATAGAGCTCTAAAAAATTATCATTAGTGTGTGAACTAATCGAAGCCTCGATGATATCGGTTCTAACTTTTTTTTCTTTTAAGATATTTTTCATTCTTTCTCTTAAAAAGGTCATTAATTCTTTTTTTAGTTGAGTATTTTTTTCTTGAACACCCTGTTCTAAGTAAATTCTAGTAAAATAATCGATTAAATCTGATATTTTAATAACTAAATTATTTTCAATTATTGTTCTTAACAATCCTATGGCTGACCTTCTTAAAGCAAAAGGGTCTTTTGAACTTGTTGGTTTTTCATTTATCAAATAAAAACCTACTAGATTATCTAATTTATCCAAAATTGATAAAGAATAACTAATAGGTTTTTTTGGGATACTTGATGAGTTTCCGGTAGGTAAATAGTGCTCGCTTATTGCATTTGAAACATCTTGCTCAAATCCTTGGTTGAGCGCAAAATATTTTCCCATTTCTCCTTGAAGCTCAGGAAATTCAGAAACGAGATCTGATACTAAGTCAGATTTAGATACTGATGCAGCTATTTCTAATTTCTCTTTATTTATATTTAATTGATCTGAAATAAAATAGGCCATTTTTCTCAATCTCTGAGTTTTGTCATAAACTGATCCTAGATTTTCATAAAAAACTACTTTTTTTAATTTATTAATTTGTTTGATTAAATTAAATGACTTATCCCTGTTCCAAAAGAAATTAGCATCAGACAATCTTGCCTCTACAACTCTTTCATTTCCAGTTTTTATTAGTTTTTTTTCATCTTTATTATTTGCTACTATAATAAATTCATTAAGCATTCTGTCTTTTATATCAATTAAAGTAAAATACCTTTGGTGGGTTTGCAAAGTTGATTTAATTATTTCTTTAGGTAATTCTAAATAAGATTTATCAAAAGTTGCTGTAATTACATTTGGTTTATCTACAAGATTGCTAACTTCTGTTAGTAAAGATTGGTTAATAATTTCTTTACAAGATTTTTTTTTATATATTGAGACAATTTTTTTTAAAATATATTCTTTTCTTTTATTATGGTCTAAAATAATTTCATTTTGTTCTAATAAATTCAGATAATCATTGAAGTTTTTTACTTTTATTTGCTTTATTTGATCGTTGTTTTCAAGCATTGTAAAATTTACGCTTTCTAAATGGGCAAAATTAAATTTGAGGAACTTCTCATTAAAAATAGCTAATATAGATATTAATGGTCTGCCCCAGTTCAACTCAAAATCAGACCATTTCATTGATTTTTTCCAATTTATATCTTTCAGAGTTTGAGGTATTATTTTTTCAAGCTCTTTATCTGTGCTTATTTCTTTTCCTTTTACCTTAGCAAAATAGAAAATTCCTTTTTCAGTATCCTTTTTTTGCAAGTCACTTACATTTAAGTTTTTGGACTTTGCGTAATTATCAATAACACTTTCAGGAACACCCACCTTTGGTCCTTTTATTTCTGCTGCTGGAATTTTGATTATTTTAGGTAATCCAGTTATATGAATTGTAAGCCTAGTAGGAGTAGAAAATACCTCAAGACTTTTAGGTTTGAGGTTAGATGAAGAAAGGTTTTGCTTTAATAGATTTTCTAACTGTTGTCTCGTATGAATTTGTAAGTTGGATGGAATTTCCTCACTAAATAATTCAACTAATAGTTCTGACATTTATTTTTCTATTTGACTACTTAACCAAATTGATCCTGATCCTTTTGCAAGTTCCCTTATTCTATTGATATACCCTGTTCTTTCAGCAACTGAAATAACACCTCTGGAGTCTAATAAGTTAAATATATGGCTAGCCTTTAGACATTGATCATACGCAGGAAGAGAAAGTTTTTTATCTAACAATGATTTACATTCACTTTCAGCTATTTCAAAATTTTTAAGCAAAAATTCTGTATTAGCATGGTCAAAATTATATGAGGAAAATTCTTTTTCTGATTGAAAATAAACATCTTTATATTTTACACCTTCATTATTCCATTCGATATCAAAAATATTTTTCTTTTGTTGAATAAACATACATATTCTTTCTAAACCATATGTTAATTCAACAGATATAGGTTTGCATTCTATCCCTGTCATCTTTTGAAAGTATGTGAATTGAGTTATTTCCATACCATCACACCAAACTTCCCAACCTAATCCTGCCGCTCCAAGGGTCGGACTTTCCCAATCATCTTCTACAAATCTTATATCATGGTCCTTTGCTACAATACCGATAGCAGATAAACTTTTTAAATAGATTTGTTTAATATTTTTGGGTGATGGTTTAATTATAACTTGAAATTGATAATAATGTTGAAGTCTATTTGGATTTTTTCCATATCTTCCATCTGTTGGTCTTCTTGATGGTTGAACATATGCTGCTTTCCATGGTTTTGGTCCAAGTGAACGTAAAGTTGTTGCCGGGTGAAAAGTTCCTGCACCGACTTCCAAATCATAAGGTTGTAATATAACACAACCGTATTTACTCCAGTATTTTTGCAAATTAAAAACAACATCTTGAAATGTAAAAAAGTTTTTTTTATTTTTTATTTTTTCTGGCATTTATAAACCGTATTTCTGCCACATCGCTCTTTCTTCTATTGCATTTGCAATACTATCAATTTGATTTTCTAATGATGAAGATAATTTTCTTGCAATAAAACCTTTTGGTTTTTCAAGTTTTTTAATTACAATATTTTCTCCAAATTTTTCCCTTAGTATTTGTTCAGCGTTGCCGATTCCGTCAATGAGACCTAGCTTAAGAGAAGCTGAACCCGACCAAAATTCTCCAGTAAAAATATTATTTTTTTCTGCATCTTTTAATTTTGACCCTCTGCTTTTTTTTACCAAATTTATGAAATCTGAATGTAATTCTAATTGTAATTTTTTAATTCGCTGAATATCTTCTTCTTTTTCTTCTTTGAAGGGATCAAGAGTACTTTTATTTTTTCCAGCTGTATAAACTCTTCTTTGGATTCCTATTTTTTTTATAGCATCTTGAAAACCGAATGAAGCTGAAATTACACCAATAGATCCAACTATAGAACTAGAATTCGCATAAATTTCATCACCTGCACATGCAATTAAATAACCCCCAGATGCAGCGACATCTTCGGCAAAAACTATTACTTTCTTTTTGTTTTTTTTTGCTAATTGTCTAATGTAATCATGTATTAAGTGGGATTGAACTGGCGAACCACCAGGTGAATTTATCGAAATAGCAACATTTTTTGATTTTTTAAATGAGAATGCTTTTTTAATAATTTCCTGTTGTCCTGAAAAATCAATACCTTGTCTAAACCTTCCAGCAGACCCTATCACACCAGTAAGTCTCACATGTGGAATTGTTATCTTTTTTTTAAATAATGAAAACATATGAATTAGGTTAATTTTATTTCTTATACCAGCAGTTAAAATAAATATATAAATATATTTTACGCTACCCTTGGTTGAAATTGAAGTGCGTCACAGATGTATGAAATTATAATTTTTTACAGTATATAATTATTAAATGGGTTCAGTCATACCTCTAAAAAAATCTGTTAATTCGGCCTACCTAGATTTAAAAAATCTTTTAGATGGAAAACTGAAGGCTGTTGAAAAGCTTATAAATACTAAGCTTAACAGTGAAGTTGATCTTATCAACAAAATGAGTGATTACCATCTCAACTCTGGCGGAAAAAGAATCCGTGCCTTATTAACAATGGGTTCAGCAAAACTTGGGGGTTATGTGAATGGTAAAAGGGATATTAATTTAGCAGCTTGCGTTGAACTTATACATAGTGCCACATTACTACATGATGATGTTATAGATGAAAGCGAAATTAGAAGAGGAAATAAAACTACAAATGCTATTTGGGGTAATCAATCTTCAATTTTGGTTGGTGACTATCTGCTCAGCAGATGCTTCGAGATGATGGTAGAAGATGGAGATTTAGAAGTTTTAAAACTTTTATCTTCAACATCCTCAAAGATTGCACAGGGTGAAGTACTTCAACTTCAACATAAAGGAGAAGCAGATCTTTTAGAGGAAAATTATATAAAAATAATTAATCTAAAAACTGCTGCTCTGTTTGCTGCTGCAACAAAAGTGGGTGCTTGTATTTCGGGACAGGATAAAAAGAAAAAAGATGCGCTAGAGTCTTATGGTAAAAACCTTGGTTTGGCATTTCAAATTGCTGATGATGCATTAGATTATTTTTCAAAAGAGAAAATTTTTGGAAAACAAATAGGTAAAGATTTTTTTGAAGGAAAAGTTACATTACCAATTATTATTGTATTCCAAAAATCGAACATGGTCGAAAGAACTTTTTTAACAAAAATTTTTAAAAAAGATAAGCGGGAAAAAGAAGATTTTGATGAAACACTCAAATTGATAAAAAAATATAAAGCTCTAGAAACAACATTTAAAAGAGCAGAATATTTTGTAAATGTTTCTTACGATGCATTGGGTATGTTTGAAAACTCAAATGAAAAAAATATTTTACAAAACCTTACTGGGTTTAGTTTAAATAGGTCCTTTTAAGGGTAAAGTATTTCTCTTAGCCACTCGCCGTTTTTTTTTCTATAATTTAATCTTTCGTGTATCCTGTTCTTTATTTCTAACCAAAATTCTATATTATCTGGTTCTACTCGCCAGCCTGACCAGTGTGGCGGTCGTGGAACATTTTTTTGATCTGGATATTTCTTTTCAAATTCTTTGATTTTATTTATAAATTCATTTCTATTATTCATAGTTTGAGACTGTGAAGACGCCCAAGCACCTATCCTACTTCCATAAGCTCTTGAATTATAATATTCGTCTGCTTCTTTGTTTTCTATGACAACAGT
This sequence comes from uncultured Pelagibacteraceae bacterium, assembly GCA_902519465.1. Classification (GTDB taxonomy): domain Bacteria; phylum Pseudomonadota; class Alphaproteobacteria; order Pelagibacterales; family Pelagibacteraceae; genus Anoxypelagibacter. The sequence goes on along the minus strand of CABYJW010000007.1, from coordinate 24,774 downwards.
TTTACCAGATATTCTAATTTGTCTCCTTAAACTTTTCCAATGGAAGCACATTGATGCTTTTGGATTTTTTTTAAGGTCACTCCCTTTTTTACTATTGAAATTTGTGTAAAAAACAAAACCTTTTTCACTTAAACCTTTGAGTAAAACCATCCTAACGCTCGGCATACCATCTGAGCTTGATGTTGCTAATGATAAAGCATTTGGATCGTTAATTTCACTTTTTTCAGCAACTGCAAACCATTTTTTAAACAAAACTATAGGGTTTTGCTCGTCTTCAAAACAAGCATCTAAACCTAACGAATTTTGGCCACTTTTTTGATTCATAATTTATATAAAATAATTTATACATTAATTATCAATGTCTTTTAATACTTTTGGAAAAATATTTAGGTTTACTACTTGGGGTGAGTCACATGGTCCAGCTATAGGCTGTATTGTGGACGGTTGCCCCCCAAATATTGCCATATCTGAGAAAGATATTCAAAAAGATATGGACCGAAGGCGTCCTGGAAATTCGAAGTTTGTGTCGCAGAGAAAAGAGTCTGACAAAGTTGAAATTTTATCAGGAGTATTTCAAGGTAAAACAACTGGCACCCCAATCTCATTGATAATTCGTAATGAAGACAAAAGATCTAGAGATTATGAGTCTATAAAAGATAAGTTTAGACCAGGGCATGCTGATTTCACATATTTTAAAAAATATGGAATAAGAGATTTCAGAGGTGGCGGAAGACAGTCTGCTCGAGAGACGGCGTCTAGAGTTGCTGCTGGCTCTATAGCAAAAATAGTTCTCAAAAAAGTAATAGGAAAAAAATTTAATATTATCGGTGGTGTCACCCAGCTTGGTTTGATGGGTTGTGATAGGAATAATTGGAATAATAAAGAAATAAATAAAAATCCATTTTTTTGTCCAGATAAAAAATCTGTGAAATTATGGGAAAAGTATTTGATGGCTGTAAGAAAATCTGGTTCTTCTTGTGGAGCAATTATTGAATTAAGAGCAAACGGTGTTCCTGCAGGTTTGGGGGCTCCGATATACTCAAAATTAGATACTGATATAGCTGCAGCGCTTATAAGTATAAATGCAGTCAAAGGAGTAAACATTGGTGCAGGTATGTCATCAGCTTACTTATCAGGTGAGGAAAACTCCGATGAAATAAGATCTTCATCAGGTAAAATTAAATTTAAAAGTAATAATGCTGGAGGAATTTTAGGTGGTATTTCTTCTGGTCAAGAAATCATTGTATCATTTGCTGTTAAGCCTACCTCATCTATAATCAACAGTCGTGAAACAATTAATAAAAAAGGAAAAAATACTAAAATATCAGTTAGAGGTCGTCATGATCCATGCGTTGGAATTAGAGCTGTTCCGATAGGTGAGGCAATGCTTTCTTGCGTGCTGTTAGATCACTACTTAATGAATAGAGCTCAATGTGGTTAAGAAAGATTCTTATTCTTTGCAATAACAATATTAGAATTTAAAGTACTTTCAATTTTCTGGACAATGCCCTCATAATCTAGACCAGCAGACTTGTACATTTTTTCAGGTGTATCTTGATCCAAAAACTTATCTGGTAAAAACATTGATCTAAATTTTAAACCTTTGTCAAAAAATCCTCTTTCAGATAATAGTTTTGAAACATGAGATCCAAAACCTCCTATTGAACCTTCCTCGATAGTCAAAATAACTTCATGACTCGATGCTAGTTCTATTATAGCTTTATCATCAAGTGGTTTTGCAAATCTTGCATCAAAGATAGTTGTGGTGATACCTTTTTTTTCTAAATTCTCTGAAGCTTTTTTACATTCATTCAATCTTGCACCAAAATTAAGAATTGCAATATGCTTGCCCTGAGTGATAATTTTTCCTTGTCCAATTTTTAAAGTTTCTTTAATGTCAGGTAATTCAACTCCTATTCCATTTCCTCTCGGATATCTAAAAGCAGAAGGTCTGTCGTTTATGTTTACAGATGTATTTATCATTCTAACTAATTCAGCTTCATCGCTAGCTGCCATAACTACAAAATTTGGTAATGTTGATAGGTAAGTAATATCAAATGATCCTGCATGAGTTGGTCCATCAGCGCCAACTAACCCTGCCCTATCAATTGCAAATCGAACTGGTAAAGATTGTATCGCAACATCATGGACTACTTGATCATAAGCTCTTTGAAGAAAAGTAGAATATATTGCGGCAAAAGGCTTATATCCTTCGGTTGCCAATCCGGCAGCAAAGGTAACTCCATGTTGCTCTGCAATACCTACATCAAACATTCTTTCAGGAAATTTTTTTTCGAATAAGTCTAGTCCAGTTCCAGATGGCATAGCTCCGGTAATTGCAACTATTTTAGTATCATTTTGAGCATGTTTAATAAGCGTATTTGCAAAGACTTTGGTATAAGAAGGAGTTTTTGATTTACCTTTTGACTGTTCACCTGTTAGTACATTAAATTTTGAAACCCCATGATATTTATCTCCTGACTCTTCTGCTGGTTTATATCCTTTACCTTTTTTTGTTAAAGTATGAATAAGAATTGGGCCATCATATTTAGAATTTTTTACATTTTCCAAAATAGTTACTAAATTGTTTACATCGTGACCATCAATTGGACCGATATAATAGAAACCAAGCTCATTAAATAGTGTACCACCAGTTACCATACTTCGTAACATATCTTCTGCCTTTCCAGCTTTTTTTGAAAATCTTTTTGAAAAAGCAGAAATAATTAATTTTACTGTCTCCCTAAAACTAAAATAAATTTTACCAGATAATAACCTTGCTAAATATTTGCTCATAGCACCCACAGGTGGAGCTATTGACATGTCGTTATCATTTAATATTACAATAAGTTTGGATTTCATTGCTCCTGCATTATTCATCGCTTCATAAGCCATGCCGGCACTCATTGCACCATCTCCGATGACAGCAACTACATTGTTATTATCATTTGATAATTTTTTTGCTGTTGCCATTCCAAGTGTTGATGAAATTGAGGTTGAGCTGTGTGCTGCACCAAAGGGATCGTATTCACTTTCAGATCTTTTGGTGAATCCAGAAAGCCCACCACCTTTTCTCAAAGATCTAATTTTTTCTTTTCTTCCAGTGATGATTTTGTGAGGATAACATTGGTGCCCAACATCCCATACAAGTTTATCTTTTGGAGTATTAAAGACGTAATGAAGTGCAACTGTCATTTCAACAACACCGAGACCGGCACCTAAATGACCCCCCGTTTCTGAAACCACCTCTATTAACTCTGTTCTTAATTCTTCCGAAACTTGATTTAGTTGATTTTTTTTCAATTTTCTTAAGTCAGATGGAAAATTTATCTGGTCTAATAATTTTTCATTCATTAATAACTTCTATCCAATATAAAATTAGTTATATTTATAAGCTCTTTTGATTTTACTCCATATTTTTTTAATTTTTCAATTATCATTTTTTTTCTTCTTAAAGCAAACTTTAATGTCTTATTATACCCCATTAATTTGATAAGCGTTGATTTACCTTTTTTTTTATCTTTATTAACAGGTTTTCCAACATAAGATTTGTTGCCTTTTATATCCAATAAATCGTCAGCAATTTGAAATAAAAAGCCCAATTCCTCGCCAATAAAACTCATATTCTTTTTAATTTTTTTATTTTTATTTGAAATTAATGCGGGTGCTAAGCAACAAAATTCAAATAATTTGCCTGTCTTCTTTTTTTGCATATTTATAATATTTGAACTTCCTATTTTTTTTTTCTCGTAACTCAAATCAAGAAATTGACCTCCAGCTATACCAGTATGACCTGAGCATTCAGATAATTTTTTTATAAGTTCAACTTTTTGATCGGGTTTAATTTTATAATTTTTATCAGCAATTATTTCGAAAGCTAAAGTTAATAAGGAATTTCCTGCTAGTATTGCTGTAGACTCGCCAAACTTCACATGGGTCGATGGTTTGCCTCTTCTTAACTTATCATCATCCATACAAGGTAAGTCATCGTGAATTAATGAGTATGAATGTATACATTCAACCGCCGCACAAATATTTATTAGGTACTTTGGTTTTATGTTTAAAATTTTTCCTGTATTTAAAATAATAGTCGATCTAACTTTTTTACCTCCAAAAAGTGTCCCATATTTCATTGGCTTTATTAGATTAGAATACTGTTGGTTATTAAAATATTTTTTAAGAAATTTGTCTATTCTTTTTGAATTTTTTTTAATCTGGTTTAACATTTTATCAAGAAGTTTTATTTTTTAATCCAATAGATTTAATATTATTAAGTTTTTCTTTAAACAGGTTGTCAATATGATCATTTAAGACCAGAAGTCTTTCGTAATCCTTTTTAGAAGCTTCAAGATCTACTTGATTATTTTCTAATCTTTCAAGAATATCTGATATTTCTGATTTTGTTTCGTTTAATGATTTACTTTTGATATCAGTTGGAATATTTTTCCTTTTCATTGAATTTATAATAATCTTTAAATGAAAAATATCTATAAAAATTCTTCATTAAATTTAGCCAGAGCAAAAAAAATTTTAATGAAAAACAATATTATTGGCCTTCCAACAGAGACTGTATATGGGCTAGCTGGAAACGCCTATTCCAATAATGCGGTAAAAAAAATTTATAAATTAAAAAAAAGGCCAAGGATCAACCCTTTGATAATTCACTATTACAACCTTGGATTATTAAAAAAAGATGCTTTTTTAAGTGATAAGTTTTTAAAGCTATATAAAAAATTTTCTCCTGGGCCACTTACATATATTTTAAAAAAAAGAAAAAATTCAAAAATTTCGTCTTTAGCGAACGCAAATTTAAAAACTATTGCTGTTAGATTTCCTCAAAATAGAATTATAAGAAAATTATTAGGTAAATTAAAATTTCCTTTAGCTATTCCGAGTGCAAATTTATCATCTGCGGTTAGTCCCGTCTGTTCTAATGATGTTTTAGATGAATTCGGTAAAAAACTTTCGTTTATTTTAGATGGAGGAAAATGTAAAATAGGATTAGAGTCTACTGTAGTAAATTTAAATAAAAAGATACAAATTCTCCGTCCTGGTGCCATAAGTGCTAAAGAAATTAATAAAATTTTAAGAGAAAAGGTTTATTTTTCAAATAAATCAAATAAAGTGATCTCGCCAGGCATGACAAAAAAACATTATTCGCCTGGTATCCCAATAGAATTAAACATTAAAAAAATGGATGATAAAGCCGCATGTATAGTTTTTGGCAAAAGGTATAATAACCAAAAAAATATATTTAACTTAAGTAAGAAAGGGAGTCTGGAAGAAGCGGCTAGAAACTTATACAAAACTTTGAGAAAAATTAAAAAAAAAGGTTTCAAAAAAATTAAAGTAGTTAAAATTCCAAAGAGTAAAATAGGAATAGCTATAAATGATAGACTTAAAAAAGCAGCAAACTAAATGTTTATACAAATTAAAAACTTAAAAAAAAAGTTTAATGATAGTTTTGCCGTAAATGGTATAAATTTTGAAATTGATAAAGATAGAACACTTGGTTTATTAGGACCGAATGGTTGTGGTAAAACTACATCTATAGGAATGATTTTAGGTCTCATTAAACCAACAAGCGGAGAAATAATTATTGATAACAAAAATCTGGATACTTTTAAACGAGATGAGATTTTGGCGCGAATTAACTTTGCTTCTCCTTACATTGAATTACCTAAAAAACTTACTGTTAGACAAAATCTAGAAGTTTACAGCAGACTTTATGGAATAAAAAATAGAAAAGAAAGAATTGATGAGATATCTGAAGATTTGAATATTAGTGACTTCTTTGAACGAAAAACTGGAGAACTATCATCTGGACAAAAAAATAGAGTTTCATTAGCAAAGTCTTTAATAAATAAACCTGAAATTTTACTTTTGGATGAACCTACAGCCAGCCTAGATCCAGATATAGGTGATTTTGTTAGAAGCTATATTCAAAACTACAGAAGTAAAAATAAAGTTACAATACTTCTTGCATCACACAATATGGCTGAGGTCGAAAGACTGTGTGACAGTATTATAATGATGAAGAACGGGAAAATTATAGATAGGGGTACATGTAAACAAATAATTGATAAACACGGAAGAAATAATCTTGAGGAAACATTTTTAAAATTAGCAAGGAGCAAAAGTGAATTTTAATAAAGTTTATGCTCTAGGATTAAGACACATGTATTTGATCAGTAATTCTCTTCCTAGGATTATTGACTTAATTTATTGGCCAACCGTTCAAATTTTTCTTTGGGGATTTATTTCAAAGTTTTTTACATTAAACTCAGAATATTACAGTAATACAGTTGGTATTATTTTAACTGCAGCAATTTTATATGATTTTTTATTTAGAATAAGTATTAGTTTTAATATGATGTTTTTAGAAGAAATTTGGAGTAGAAATTTTACTAATTTATTCATTGCACCAATAAAAATAAGTGAAATTGTAGCTTCGCTTACATTTACTGCTATTTTAAGAGCTTTAATTGGAATGATACCTGCTGCAATCATAGCTATACCTCTTTTTGGTGTATCAGTTTTTAAATTAGGAATGCCGTTATTATTTTTATTACTAGCATTATATTTATTTGGTATCACTTTGGGTCTGTTGGTTACTTCAGGTTTATTAAGATTTGGACCATCATTTGAAAATATTGCTTGGGCAAGTTTATTTTTTTTAGCTCCATTAGGCTGTATTTATTATCCAATAGAAATACTTCCAAATTCTTTGCAGATTATAGCTAAAGGATTACCTTTAGTTCATATATTTGAGGAAATGAGAAGTATTTTGATAAGTGGAAATGTGAATTATTTTGACATAATTAAATCAATATCTATATCTATAGTTTACTTTATTTTAGGTGTGATTATTTTTTACGTTTCTTTTTTAGGGGCAAAAGTAAGGGGAACACTTATTAATATGGGTGAATAAAATATTATGGATGAAAAAATAGAAAAAATAAAAAAAACTGAGACAGCTCCCAAGGTAATAAAAAACATTTATAGCAAAAAAGAAATTCAGGAATTTATGAATTTGTATGAGAAGCTACCAGTTACAACTCATAATAAAAAACAAAATGTTATTAAAAAAAGATGGCTTCAAGGTTATGATGATGGTTTAGAAAAAATATTTTGTGAGAGACTTGGAAAAGAAATTGGAGATTTTAAAATGGATAACCTCAAAGATGAAAATGGCAAAGATATTTATGGTCTTATTCAAGAAAGTTACGCTCCAATAGGTCTTCACGTAGATGCGGGTTTTGAAATAAAAAATCAAATATATAAACAAAGTTTAATTCCTCTTACTCCAGTAGGAAGTACTGTAATTTTCAAAAATAGGTATTATGGTGGATCAACCTCTTTTACTCAAGATCCTGAAGAATTAAAGAAAAAAAACTTAAGTTACGGCCAGAATAAAAGATCAGCAGAGCATTTAAAATTATATGGGGATAAACCGTTTGACAAAAAAATCCATGAAAAGTACTTAAAGCATGAGGATATAAATAATTTAAAAGGTTTAGAAGTAGAGATAATTTATGAGTGGGAAGTTGGATCGATGCTAATTTTTGATAGATCACATTTACATTGTTCATCATCTGTTATTGAGGGGAAAAAAATTGGAATAGCAACTTTTACAAGAAAATGAAAAAATTTAATGCTCATATCTGGACAAATAAAATTTTTAAATAAAATATCTAAATCATTAAATTTACCTCACTCTAAATTTTATATGAAAATTAAAGACAAATATTTTGATTAAAGAAATATGGCAATTTTTGACTGTTTTCAATATTTTAACGAAGATCATATCGCTGATTTAAGATTTAATATACTGGATGAGTATGTTGATTTTTTTGTAATAGTCGAATCAACAGTTAACCATCAAGGTCAAGGTAGAAAACTGCATTTTGATAAAAATAAATATAAAAAGTTTCAAAACAAAATTATTTACATAGAAGTTGACGATACTCCCGACAACATAAAAAGACCTCATACTGGAGGAGAATCTCTTGTGGAGCAGCATCAAAGAAATTCTATTATGAAGGGTTTAAATAAATCCCAGGATAACGATCTAATCATCTTATCTGATGTCGATGAAATACCAGATTTAAATAAGTTAAAAATTTTTGATAAAAATAAATACGCAGTTTTTTCACAAAAAATGTTTATGTACAAGCTTAACCTCTTAAACTTAAATGAAAATAATTGGCATGGTTCAAAAATTTGTCTCAAAAAAAATTTAAAATCACCCCAGTGGCTTAGAAATTTGAAATTTAAAAAGTATCCTTTTTGGAGAATTGATAAACAAAAAAATCTTCAAATTATTGATAAAGGTGGTTGGCATTTCGCATATCTTCAAGATGTAAAAAATATATCAAAAAAAATAAAGTCTTTTGCTCATGGCGAATTTAATAAAGCGGAAATTGTTAGTGAGAAAAATATTGAATTTAAAATTAATCAAGGTGAAGATGTGTTAGATCGGGGATATAAAATTAAAAAGATTGAAATAGACTCAAGTTATCCTGAGTATATTATCAATAATAAAGATAAATTAAAAAATTGGATTGCTTGATTTTGGTGCGCCCGGAAGGATTTGAACCCTCAACCTTCTGATCCGAAGTCAGACGCTCTATCCAGTTGAGCTACGAACGCATATAGATGTTTTAAACTATAAATGACTAAAATAAAAACATTTTCAGTTGAAGAAGTAGACAGTAATGCAAGGCTAGATAAATTCTTGGCACATAAGCTTAAAACTATAACTAGGACACAAATTAAAAAAATTATACTTTCTAAAAATTTGTCAGTTAATGATAGAATTATTTCTTCTCCATCTCAAAAAGTAAAAATCGGTGATAAAATACTTTTTTCAATCCCAGAAAGCAAAAATGAGTATATTAAACCAGAGAAAATTAAAATTGACATTGTTTACGAAGATCGTGATTTAATAGTTTTAAATAAACCAGCTGGATTAGTTGTGCACCCAGGAGCTGGTAATAAAAGTGGAACTTTGGTTAATGGTTTAGTTTATCACTATAAAAAAAATCTTTCAGATTTAAATGGAATACTTAGACCTGGTATAGTTCACAGAATTGATAAAGGAACAAGTGGCTTACTAGTCGTAGCAAAAAATAACTTATCTCACGTTAAGCTTTCAAATCAATTCAGTCAGCATAATATAAAAAGGAAATATATTGCATTAATTTGGGGTGTTTTAAGACCATTAAACGGAAAAATTTTAACACTAATTTCTAGAAGTAAAAAAAATAGACAGCTTATGTCAGTAAGTGAAATTTCTGGAAAAAAAGCAATCACTAATTATAAAACATTAAAAGTATTTGCAAATAATGAAATACCAAAAATTAGTTTGGTAGAGTGTACTTTAGAAACTGGACGGACTCACCAAATAAGAGTACATCTTTCCCATAAGGGAAACGGTTTAATTGGAGATAAAAAATACGGAAAACAAAAAATAAAATTTAAGAAAATTAATAAAGAATTTGAGAAAGTTTTAATGAATCTCGAAAGGCAGGCTCTTCATGCTATAAGCTTAGGATTTACCCACCCTTCAAAAAATAAACAAATTGAATTTGTGTCAAAATTACCCAAAGATTTTAAAAAAATACTTGATATACTTGAAAAATTAACCAATTGAAAAAATTTTATTTAGAAATATATATACAGCTGTAAATGAATACTAAAACTGAGATAACTAATTTACCCATATTATCTGGAGAGGGAGGATTATCACTTTACCTTGCTCAAATTAAAAAATTTCCTATGCTAGATGCAGAAGAGGAATACATGCTAGCCAAAAATTGGAAAGATCGTGGAAATTTAAAATCAGCACACAAACTAGTAACGAGCCACTTAAGATTGGTAGCAAAAATTGCTATGGGATATAGAGGTTATGGACTTCCAGTAAGTGAATTAATATCTGAAGGCAATATTGGATTGATGCAGGCAGTAAAAAAATTTGATCCAGACAAAGGCTTCAGACTCGCAACTTATGCTATGTGGTGGATCAAAGCTGGAATTCAAGAATATGTTTTAAGATCATGGAGTTTGGTCAAAATGGGGACAACAGCAGCACAGAAAAAATTATTTTTTAATTTAAAAAAAATAAAAAAACAAATTGCACCAAGTCAAGAGGGAGATCTAAAAAAAGAACAGGTTAATGAAATATCAAAAAGACTTGGTGTAAAATCAGATGAAGTAATTTCAATGAACAGAAGAATGATGGGTCAAGAAAAATCTTTAAACGATCCTATTAAATCTGATGAAAAAGGTGAATGGCAAGACTGGCTAGTTGATGATAATTTGGATCAAGAGCTTTATATTTCACAAAAACAAGAGTTGGATGAAAAAAAGAGTTTACTTCAAGATGCCATAAAAATTTTAAATGATAGAGAAAGAAAAATAATACAGGAAAGAAAGTTATCAGAAGAACCAAAGACTTTAGATGAACTAAGCAAAAAATATAAAATAAGTAGAGAACGAATTAGGCAAATTGAAACAAAAGCTTTTGAAAAACTTCAAAAAGCGATGCTAAACTCTAGTAACTCAAAAAATCTTTTAGCAGCAAAGTAAAAACTAAAAAGGACTCTCTATAAGAATTGTATCAGATCTTTCGGGACTCGTTGATATACTTGATATTTTTGTTTCAATGAATTTTTCTAGTTCCTTGATATATAATTTTGCGTTATCAGGTAATTTTTCGAAATCTTTTATTCCTTTTGTTGAGGACTTCCATCCTTTAAAAGTTTTGTATATAGGTTTAACTTTAAGTTGATCATCAACAGCTGCTGGTAAATAATCAATTTTTTTTCCATTTAGTTCATATGCTATAGACATTTTAATTTCCTCAAGTTCATCGAGAACATCTAATTTTGTGAGTGCTATTCCATCAATACCAGAAATTTTAATTGTTTGTCTAACAAGAACACCGTCAAACCATCCACACCTTCGTTTCCTACTTGTTACCGTCCCAAACTCTTTACCCCTATTACCAAGTAACTCTCCAATTTTGTCCTTAAGTTCTGTGGGGAAAGGACCTTCTCCTACCCTAGTTGTGTAAGCTTTTGTAATACCTAAAACATAATTAATAGTATTTGGACCACATCCAGAACCTGTTGCAGCTGTTGCGGCTACTGTATTTGAAGAAGTTACAAATGGATATGTGCCGTGATCTACATCTAAAAGAATGCCTTGGGCACCTTCAAATAATATTTTCTTTCCTTTCGCTTTGTATTCATCGATTTTTTTCCAAACTGGTTGAGAAAATTTTAGAATTTCTGGTGCAATTTTTAAAAGATCTTTCTTTAATTGCTCTTTTTTGTAAATCTGCTTACCTAACCCCTTTCTAATTGCATTGTGATGAATGAGTACGGTCTCCAATCTATGATCTAAATTACTTTCAGAAACTAAATCCATAACTCTGATCGATCTTCTTCCAATTTTATCTTCATAAGCAGGCCCAATTCCTCGCCTTGTTGTTCCAATCTTTGCATTACCCGCCGCGTCCTCTCTAATTTCATCCATCTCTTTATGAAAAGGAAGTATTAAATTTGCTGACTCCGACAAAATTAAATTATTTTCATCTACAATTACACCTTTAGACTTAATTTCTTTTATTTCGTCAAGTAAAGCCCATGGATCAACAACTACACCATTTCCAATTATTGAAATTTTGTTTTTTCTAACTATGCCGGATGGCAACAATCTTAATTTGTAAGTAACTCCGTCAATAACTAAAGTATGTCCGGCATTGTGACCGCCCTGAAAACGAACTACAACATCTGCTTTGCTTGAAAGCCAATCTACAATTTTTCCTTTTCCTTCGTCACCCCACTGAGAACCTACTACAACAACATTTTTCATTAATTAAACATCCTATTAATTTTTATTGAGCTCAAGTGATTAATTGGGCCATGACCTTTTCCATAGTTAAGATTAGATCTGATGGATTGATTAACATATTTAATTCCAAGCTCACAGGATTTATTTAAACTTTTTCCACATGCAAAAAAAGTTGTGATAGCGCTTGATAAAGTACATCCTGTGCCATGAGTATTCTTGGTTTTAATTTTTTTATTTTTAAAAATCTTTAATTCTTTATTATTTAAAAATACGTCTTGCATAATTCCTGTTTTTCTATGTCCGCCTTTAACTAAAATATTTTTAACTCCAGATTCGAGCAAAATGTTGGCAGCATGTATCATGTCTTCTAAACTTCTAATTTTTATTTTTGTTAAAACTTCAGCCTCAGGAATATTAGGTGTAATTAAATGAACTTTTTTAATAAGTTTATTTTTAAGTGTTTTTATGGCTTTATCATTTATTAATTTGAATCCCCCTTTGGCGATCATAACTGGGTCTAGGATTATTTTTTTAGTTTTGATTTTTCTTAAAACTCTTATGACTGCGAGTATCACTTCTGATGAGTGAAGCATGCCAATTTTAATTGCGTCTGGTTTTATGTCTTTGGACGTAAATAAAATTTGTTTTTCTATTTCTTTTGGGTGTAAAGGAACTACAGAACTCACTCCTGTTGTGTTTTGCGCAGTAATCGCAGTTATAGCTGTCATTGCATAACCTCCTAATGCTGTTACTGTTTTGATATCTGCTTGAATACCCGCTCCTCCCGAAGAGTCTGATCCAGCAATAATTAAAATTTTTGATTTAGGTTTCAATTTTATTTAATAGATTTTTTTATTATTTTTATACATTTTAAAATTAAACTTTTATCATATGACTCGGCCATTATCCTAATTTTTGGTTCTGTTCCAGATTTTCTAACTAGAATTCTACCCTTCTGATCCATAATCTTTTTTGCTTTCTTTATTGCAACTTTACATTTAAATTTGCTAATAATATTTTTATCTTTTACTATTATATTCTCTAATATTTGTGGTAGTGGTTTAAATACTTTAAGGAGATGGCTGGCTTTTTTACCTTTTCGAAGCGAAAACAAAACTTCTAAAGCTACTAATAATCCATCACCAGTTGTTGCGAATTTTCCTAAAATAATATGCCCAGACTGTTCACCACCTAGATTATAATTAAATTTTTTCATTTTTTCTTTAACATACCTATCTCCAACCTTTGATCTTGAAAATCTTATTTTCTCATTTTTTAAAAATTTTTCTAAACCATAATTAGACATTAGTGTTCCTATCACTCCGCCCTTTAAAATTTTTTTAGACTTCCAACGTCTGGCCAACATTGCAATGATTTGATCACCATCTATTATTTTGCCCTTTTCATCGCACATAATTACTCTGTCAGCATCTCCATCAAATGCTATTCCAACATTTGCTTTGTACTTTTTTACCGCTGTCTTTATTTTTGATGGGAAAGTTGATCCGCATTTCTCATTGATATTCAATCCATTTGGTTTGACTCCTATGGAAATAACTTTTGCTCCGAGTTCTTTAAGTAATTTAGGTGCTGCTTTATAGCAAGCTCCATTTGCACAATCTAAAACTATTTTTATTCCTTTAAGTTTAAAATTACTTGGAAAATTATTTTTTAGTATTCTTATATATTTATCATTTCCATCTTCTAATCTTTTAACTCTTCCTAAAAATTTAGGATTTGTTAACTGTTTTGTATTTTTAGCATCTATTAGTTTTTCAATCCTTTTTTCAATTTTGTCAGACAACTTCATCCCATTAGGACCGAATAGTTTAAGACCATTGTCAAAATAAGGATTGTGGGAAGCTGTAATCATAATTCCCATATTAGCTTTCATTGATTTAGTTAGCATTGCTAAACCATTTGTGGGTAATGGTCCTAAAGTAAATACATTCATTCCTCCTGAGACAAGTCCCGAGACCAAAGCAGGCTCTAAAGTATATCCTGATAATCGTGTATCTTTAGCTATAATTGCAATCTGTTTAGACTTTTTTTGATTTTTAAAATAAGTACCTGATGCTAATCCAAATTTAAAAAATTTTTCACCAGTAATATTTCCTTGATTTACAGTTCCTCTAATTCCATCAGTACCAAAGTATTTATTCTTCATATATTTTTTCAAATACTAAAATCCCTTGTTTTATTTCCCGAACATTGTGTACTCTAAAAATTTGCACTCCTTGAGATAATAAAAAAAGAATAGAGGCTAAAGTTCCCCCTATTCTATCCTTGCTATCATATTCTCCAGAAATTTGGTTAATAAATCTTTTTCTTGAAGTACCAACCAAAATAGGAAGTCCAAGACTATGAAACAAAGATATTTTAGAAATTAAAGTCAAATTATGTTTCAAAGTTTTACCAAAACCAATACCAGGATCTAAAATAGTTTTTTTATTATTAGATATATTTAAAATTTTCTTTTCAAAAAAATCGTAAATATCAAGCAAAACATTTTGATATTTTGGATTTTTTTGCATAGTGTTTGGTGTACCCTGCATATGATGTAAAACTTTTGGGATATTGAAATTTTTAAGTTTCAATATTGTATTTGGATCATAATTAAAACCTGATACATCATTAATAATATCTGCTCCATTTTTTATGCTTTTGATCATTATGTCGGATTTTCTGGTATCAATTGATAGGCAAACTTTTTTATATTTTTTTTTAAAATTTTCTACAATATATTTGACTCTTTTCCATTCTTTACTTGGGTCGATTGTTTTTGATCCTGGTCGCGTTGACTCCCCTCCTATATCAACAATTTTAGCCCCAGACTCAATCATATAAGAAATTTGTTTGAGGGCTTTTTTATTACTATTAAATTTTCCTCCATCAGAAAAACTATCTGGGGTAAGATTTAAGATACCCATTATTGTAGCATGACTAAAATTAATGTTTTTAAGGAAGTTTTTTCTTTTTGATATAATCTTTTTTAGATCGTATTTAACAATTTTTTTTATATTTTTATTAAGAGTGTTAATTTCTTTTATGTGTATTAATCTGGTTTTAACTTTTCTTTTTTCCCTTGAAAAAATTTCTAATTGATCAAAGGCAATATTTTTTTTACCATTTAGTGGAAAAGCTTTGTTTAATTTGATTAGTCTTCTCGCAGCTTTTCCATGATAAAAATTACACGCCCTGGTGTAATAGCTTCTCATGATTTGAATATATTATAATGCTGGTTTAGGTTTTAAACCAATAGAATCTATTGCTGAGGAAACGTTATCTTCATCATTTTCCTCTTTTTTTGATAATTTTTCTGGTTTGATGTTTTTAAGAATTAAATCTCTTATTTCATCACCCGTCAAAGTTTCATAGACCAGTAACGCTTTTGCAAGTTTATGAAGGTCATCAATTTTTTCTGTTAAAACTTTCTTAGCTCTCTCGTAGCTAGTGTCTATAATTTTTTTTACTTCTGCATCAACTTTTTTAGCAGTATCTTCTGACATATTTTGTTGTCTAGTTATTGACCTTCCTAGAAAAACTTCATCTTCATTTTCACCATAAGCTATAGTTCCTAGATCCTTACTCATTCCATATCTAGTCACCATATTTTTCGCCATTTTAGTTGCCATATCAATATCAGAGGACGCGCCTGAAGTTATTTTCTCATATCCAAATATAAGTTCCTCTGCAATTCTACCGCCCATTGCAACTGCTATATCTGAGTACATTTTCTCTCTAGTTACAGAAAGTTGATCCCTTTCAGGTAGTCTCATTACCATACCAAGTGCTCTTCCTCTTGGTATAATAGTAGCTTTGTGAATTGGGTCAGAAACTTTTTCATTTAAAGCAACAATCGCGTGACCACCCTCATGGTAAGCGGTTAATTTTTTTTCCTCCTCAGACATAACCATTGATCTTCTTTCTGCGCCCATCATCACTTTATCTTTTGCCTCTTCCACATCACTCATTGTAACCACTCTTTTATTTTTTCTAGCTGCAAGCAATGCTGACTCATTTATTAAATTAGCAAGATCTGCACCAGAAAAACCAGGAGTTCCTCTTGCAATTGTTCTTAGTTTTACATCTGGTCCAGTGCTAATTTTTTTAACATGTACCTTAAGAATAGCTTCTCTTCCGATAATATCTGGATTTGGAACAACAACTTGTCTATCAAACCTTCCTGGTCTTAATAAAGCTGGATCCAATACATCTGGTCTATTTGTTGCTGCAATTAAAATAATTCCCTCGTTAGTGTCAAAACCATCCATTTCAACTAATAGCTGATTTAAAGTTTGTTCCCTTTCATCGTTTCCACCACCTAAACCAGCTCCTCTACTTCTACCAACAGCATCAATTTCATCTATAAAAATTATACAAGGAGCGTGTTTCTTGCCTTGTTCGAACATGTCCCTAACTCTAGATGCACCAACACCTACGAACATTTCAACAAAGTCTGATCCTGAGATCGTAAAAAAAGGAACATTTGCTTCACCAGCAATCGCTTTTGCTAATAAAGTTTTTCCTGTTCCTGGAGGGCCAATAAGTAATGCACCTTTTGGAATCTTTCCACCAAGTCTTCTAAATTTTTTTGGATCTTTCAAAAATTCTACTATTTCCTCAACTTCTTCTTTTGCCTCCTCAATACCTGCAACATCATTGAATGTTACTTTTCCTTGTGCTTCAGTAAGTAATTTTGCTTTCGATCTCCCAAAACCCATGGCACCACCTCTGCCACCTTGCATCTGCCTCATAAAAAATATCCAAACTCCAATTAATAAAAGCATTGGGAACCAGGATAATAAAACTCCTAATAGTGATGGCATTTTATCTTCAACTGGTGTTGCAACTATATTCACATTTTTTTCGGACAACTTTTCTACTAGACCGGGGTAATTAGGTGAGTAAGTGATAAATTTGGAACCATCTGATAGAACACCTGATATATTGTTGCCCTGTATCTTAACCTGAACAACTCTACCATTGTCCACTTCTTTTAAAAATTTTGAAAATGCTATGTTGTTAGCTTGATCGTTTGTTTTATTTGGATTTTGAAATATGTTAAACAGTCCTACAGATAAAAGGACTATTAAACCCCACATTAGTAAATTTCTTAAATTCATAGTTAATAAATAGGTATTTTTACAATTTAAACAAGTGTCATAAAGCTACAAATAATTAAAAAGTTAACAAAATTAAGTAATTTTTAATCAATTTTTTAATGAAAACCAGTTTTTTTAAAATTCTTTTGTCACATGAACAAAGTTTTTCCTTTTTTCGAAGATACATCCTCCTAGAGTGCTTTTTTGGGTAGATTTAGATCTAAACCTGTTTATTAAATTTAAAACCTTTTTAGCTCTTGGGGGATAGTATGATGCGGCTCTATTTTTAACAATTGTGTTAATAATTTTAAATTTTACATCAGCAGGTTCCTTTTGAAACATATTAAAATCTAAAATTGTTTCACTTTTTTTGAATTTTACAAATTTTTTTAATGATTGTTTAACATAAAAATTGATTGCTTTTTTCGTTGATGAAATATTTTCAATAGATCTATAAATTTGATCTGGTTCGATACCTTTTTTTCTTAAAATTTTAGTTAACTCACGAATATTTGTCCTTAAAAATTTTTTATTTTTATTGCTCGGATCTTTAATAAGTTTTTTGAAGAATTTTTTTGAAATAATTTGAAGTTCTTCTTTCCTGAATTTTAAAAAGGGTCTTAATAATTTAATACCATAATTTAATTTTGTACTTTCACTCATTGATGATAATCCTTCAACTCCACTTCCCCTAGATAACCTAATTAAAAAAGTTTCAATTTGATCATCTTTATGATGGGCTGTTACCAAAGATTTAATATTATTTTTCTTACAAAAATCACATAAAATTTGATATCTTGTATCTCTAGCATTTTTTTGAATATTTTTTTGGATATTTTTTTTATTTTTAATTATTTTTAAATCAATTTTATACTTTTTTAGGATGTTTTTTAATTGAAAAGCTTCTTTGCTAGAATTTTTTCTAATTGCGTGATCTATATGTAAAAAGTAAACCTTTTTGTTTTTTTCTTGTTTTAATAGTTTTGATAATAAAGCAAGAGCCATACTGTCAGATCCCCCTGATATAGCAGCTAAAAATGACTTAGTGTTTTTGGTAGTTAAATTTAATTTTGAATAAATTTTTGAGATTTTTTTATCTTTTAAAATTGCATCTTTAAGCTTTGTTGCATTTAAATTTTTTCTTTTCATATTCTGCTTTTTGTAACACAGACTTGCTTGCTTTTGGATACTGTTTTTTAACTCCGCTTATCATTAAACAACCTTGGTCTTTTTCTCCTAATTGAACTAACGTAGTTCCAAGTTTAAGTAAATTAATTGGTGCTTTTTTACTTTTAGGATAATTTTGATATCCGTCTAGATAAGCTGCGGCTGCATCTTGATAAAGTTGTCTTATTCTAAAAGTTTCACCGTACCAATATTGTGCGCTACCAGCGAGATCATTATCTTTATTTTTATCGATAAATTCTTTAAGTGCAAACTCTGCTGTCTCATAATCCCCAACTTTTATAAAACTAACAGCAAAATTATATTGTTCATTTGGAGGTTTGTTGGGAAGTAAAGATTTTGACCTCTCAGCTTTTTCACTCACAACTAGTCCGGCAGACTCTATTGATTGCGTTTTTTGTACACTTTCATTTTTTTCTAAATCGCTATCAGATAAACTACCTAAGTCTTTTGGCAAATCAGTTCCTGGAAGTCTTTTTTTAGTCATTTTTTTTGATGTGTTATCAGATGGTGTCGTAGAACTCTCCAGATCACTAAATCTAAGTTGATTATCAGATTGCATCTTAGTTATTCTGTTCGAAAGTTTATCAATTTTAAAATTGATTTCCTCATACCGGTTTGTGACTTCTCTAAATTGTTCTTCTATCTCATTAAGTTTTAGTAAATGACGTGTTAAAACATCTTCGTTAAGTCCATCGTTAGATATCTTTTTTGTTTGAACTTCTGAAGTTTTGTAAAAAGCTTTTTCTAAAGTTTTAAGATCCTTGCTTATATTTTCAATTTTGGTTTTAATATCTTTAAGTTCTGCCTTTTCGTCGGCGCTAGCAAAATAAGAAAATATTAAAAAAAATGATGAAAAAATAAAAACTTTTGTAAAAAGATTTTTATAAGATGTTGACATGTTTCAATTTTTATTCACACAAAATGGCAAAAAAAAGACCCTGCTATTAATGTTAAATAACAGGGTCTATTAATATTAAATTTTTAGTTTGCTTTAATCGTTACAGATCTTCGATTTTGAGACCACGCTAATGGACTAGATGCTGGATTTACTGGTTTTTCTTTACCATAGCTTATAACGCTAATTCTTTTTCCAGAGACACCGTATGTCATTAGATAATCTTTTGCAGCGTTTGCTCTTCTTTCACCAAGAGCCAAGTTATATTCTCTTGTTCCTCTTTCATCTGCATGACCTTCAATAGTAACAGTCAAATCTTTATTTTTTCTTAAGTATGTAGCCTGTTTTCTTAAAGTATCACGTGATCTTGTAGTTAAGCTTGATTTGTTAGTAGCAAAAAAAACTCTGTCCGGTACACCATTAGCTAAATATTCAACAGTATCTGTTCCTGTATAAACATCATCTACGGTATCAACAGCAGCTTTTTTAGCCGTGGAACACGCTGAAATTAACAACGTGCTAAATAGAACTAAAACAAAATTTTTCAGTGCACTATTAAACTTCATTTGTATCTCCTAAATATATTTAAGGTTGTTGTAATATTCCAAATTTAAGGGAATCTTGCAAGTATAAATTGTGTTAAAAAATCACTATTTTGATAGCAATGAGGACCATGATGGGTCGGATGCATCAGTCTCTGTTTTTACCAACCTTTCGTTATACCCAGTTATATCTATAGACCAGAGCTTTGCTGTAAAACCTTTGCCTTTGCTATCTGATTTTGTCTCTCTATAGAATATTAAAACTCTTCCATTGGGTGACCATGAAGGTGCCTCTTGGTAATAATTTTCTGTCAAAAGTCTTTCCCCGGTGCCGTCTGACCTCATTACACCAATATAAAATTTTCCTTTTCGCATTTTAGTAAATGCTATTAAATCACCTCTTGGAGACCAAACAGGTGTTCCATAAATACCATTACCAAAAGTTATTCTTTTAACCTGGCTTCCATCACTTCTCATTGTATATATTTGTTGAAGTCCACTTCTATCAGAATTAAAACAAATATATTTACCATCCGGAGAATAAGAAGGTGATGTATCTATCGCGGAGTGATCAGTAATTCTTTCAACAACTCTTGTTTCCATATCCATTGAATAAATATCAGAGTTGCCATCTTTAGCGAAACTCATAATTATCTTTTTTCCATCTGGAGAAAATCTAGGTGCAAAGGTCATGCCAGGAAAGTTTCCAACTACCTCCTGAATACCTGTTTCAATATCTAACAAATAAACCCTGGGCATATTTTTAAAATACGACATGTAAGTAACTAGTTGATTTGTTGGGTTAAATCTTGGAGTTAAAACAAGTTCATTTCCTAAAGTTAAATATTTCGTACCATGTCCATCCTGATCCATTATAGCTAATTTTTTTACTCTCTGATCTTTTGGCCCTTTTTCAGATACATATATTATTCTTGTATCGAAATACCCAGTTTCACCAGTTAATCTTTCATAAATTTTGTCAGATATAATGTGTGCTACTCTTCTCCAATTAGTTGGCGTAGTTGTGAAAGATAGTGCCAACATTTCCTTGGCTGCTGTAAGGTCCCAAAGCCTAAATTCTACTTTTAACTTTTTGTCTTTAACAACAATTTTTCCAGTAATTAATGCTTGAGCTTTTATAAGTCTCCAGTCTTCAAACCTTGGTTTAAGATGTGCTATATCTGGTTTTTGAACAAATGCATCCTTTTTTAATGGATTAAATAAACCGGTAGATCTAAAATTTTTTTCAATTATTTTTGAAATTTCCTCGCCTAATTTTCTGTCCATTAATGATTTCAGATCCTCTGACTTGCTATCAATGTGTAAAGGTGAAACGGCGATTGGTAATGGATCTAAATTACCTCTTGTTATGTCTACCTTTATCAGACTGAATGCACTTTCAGTGCTTAATACAAAAAATAAAAGAGCAATAATTGTTTTTTTCATAATTTTAGCCTTTCAACATTTCTGTTGGATCAAAATTTAACTGTAAATTTTTCCATCTATCATAACCAGTGGGTGGAACTTTTAAAGGTTGGCAAATTCTAACAGCTCTAAGAGCGCTTTCTGCTAAAATTTTATAAAAGCTTTGCCCTGGAGTATTCATTCTTGCATGATCTAAAATCTCCGCTTTAAGTATTCTTCCATCGGGTTTTAATTGTAGTTTAATCCTCACTAACAAGTCTTTATCATAAGGAAGCCCAAGTGGAACACTCCAACATCCAAATATCTGAGCTCTCAGTGCATCTTCTTCAGACAAAGATAATGCTTTAGCAAATGGTGTTTTAACATTGCTTTGAGTTATCTGGCTATTTTTTTTTTGTGTTTCTGCTTGCTCTTCTTTAGCTTTATCTATTAAAGCAGCAATCTCATTAGTATCAAATAACTCTTCTTTCTCAAATTCAGATGATTGTCTAATTTGAGGCTTGATCTCTTCGGGATTCTGTTTTTTCTTTACTATTTGTTTAGTCTCTTTTTTATCCTCTGGTAAAGGAATCCTATCGGGTTTTTCTTTGGCTTTTGCAGACGGGGGCGCCTGTTCGGATACAACTCTTTTAGTATCCTCTTTTACTTTTTCAATAATTTTTCTTGCTTTAGGTGCATAAGGTATAAAGGTTTTGTCTTTAATTTGTATAAGTTCTACAGAAACAATAGGTGGCACATCAATTGGTTCACGCATCATAAAAGGTAGGGTCAATGCCGTCATGAAAATTACAAATGTATGAAATAAAAAAGAAAATATTAAACCTCTGCTCATAAAACATCAATTTTTATAGGGTTCAGATATAAGTGCTACTTTTGAGAATCCCGCACCAGATAATCTTCCCATTACCTCTAAAACTCTTCCGTAATTTATTGTTTTGTCACCCCTTACATAAATTCTAGTGTCTGTTCTATTTTTAGAGATGGCCAATAATTTGGGAACTACTTTTTTAAAAGTAACTTGGTGTTCTTGAATAAATATTTCACCCTTTGAATTAATTGTTATTGTGAGTGGTTCTTGATCGTCAGGTAAAGAGTCTGCAGCTGACTCGGGTAGATCAACTTGTACACCAACTGTTAATAATGGAGCGGTCACCATAAAAATAATCAAAAGAACTAACATTACATCTACAAAAGGCGTAACATTTATTTCGCTCATTGGTTCTTTCTTTTTTGAGCGATTAATTGTAAATGCCATTTAATTAAATTATTGATAAAAATCTTTTTGAAAAATTATCTACCCTTGCAAAATATCTTTGTGAGTCACTGTTAAACTTATTATAAGCTATCACTGCAGGGATAGCAGCAAGAAGGCCAAGAGCAGTTGCAAATAACGCTTCAGCAATACCAGGTGCTACAATTGCTAAACTTGTATTTCTTGAAATCGCAATTGATTGAAAAGAATTCATAATTCCCCAGACAGTTCCAAATAAACCGATGAAAGGAGCTGTGGAGCCGATTGTTGCTAAATAAGTAAAATTTTTTTCGATAGTTTTAAGCTGGTTGTCTATGGAAACTTCTAAAACTCTTTCTACTCTCGCACTTTGTACAGATGAAGATTTTGATTTTGTTTTTATTAGTTCTGACATTGCATTTTTAAAAATAATTGTCATAGGATCTTCTGACTTCATCGGTAGGCCTTTGTAAAATGACTCGGCTGATTTCGATTTCCAAAATTTATCCTCAAATGATTTTGTAGATTGATCAATTCTTCTAAATAATCTTACTTTGTCATATATTAGGGCCCACGAAAAAATCGAGCTTACGATTAAAAGTAATATAACTGCTTTAACTACAAAATCAGCTCTTAAGAAAAGTTGCCAAAGTGAAAAATCATTTGCTCCACCTAAGCCTACAACTTGATTTGCGATTTCTGTCTCCATTAACGTTAATTACGTGTAGAATGTGTCATCAATTTGGCACCTGATTTGAATAAGGTTTATTCAGTTTACTGATTAAATTGTGCTCGACAATCTCTGAAATATCTAGCAATTAAAATTGCGTCGGCTTTATTTACATCTTTTTTTTTGCTCAATCTTGGTGATATTGAGGGATACATTTCTATAACTTTTGTTCTACTGGCATCTTTAGAAGAATTAATTAGATCAAAATGTTTTTTCCATTTAGCTGGTCTTACGAAGAAAATAGGAAGATTTAATGCTGCACAAATTCCCTTTATTGAGCCAAAAGTTTGACCAAAGTTAAACATGCTTGTAACTCCTTGACCGGGCATTGCACTTACCTGCTCTACTATTAAAAAAGTATCTCCGTTCGGGATTAAATTTTTTCTTATAATATTAACTAATTGTGCACTATTTAATTGGTTTTTGTTTTTTTTACCCTCGGACATTATAGGCATATCATAGATATCAAATATTTTTAAATCATCAAGAATTGCAATTCCACCACTTAGACCAGGATCTATACCAATTATTCTCATTTATATTTTAAATTAAGTTACAGTTGTGAAAAATTTTTTGGATATCATCATCTTCCTCTAATATTTCTAAAAGATTTATCAATTTTTTTTCATCATCTTTTTTTAAACTTACTTTGTTTTTAGGCCTCCACTCTATACCTGAATAATCAAATTTTTTTATTAACTTTCCACTCTCATTTTTTACTCTGTAAAAATCTTCTTTGATAGTGATAATTTCGTGAAAATCTTTATAACTAAAACAATCTTTTGCGCCTAACGTAGCTGCGTAATCTAAAGCTTTTTCGTCAGATATTCCATCTCTTGAAAATTGAATAACTCCAAAATTATCAAAAAAGTGAGCTGTAGATCCATCGCTTGCGAGGCTTCCTCCAAATTTTTGTAAATTTTTTCTTACATTTCCTGCTGTTCTATTTTTATTATCTGTAAGAGTCTCAATAATTAATGCAATATTATTTGGTCCGAAACCCTCATATCTTAAATTATAAAAATTTACACCTTTTTGGTTTTCAGATTTGCTTATAGCTCTGGTAATATTTTCTTTAGGCATGTTTGCGTCCTTGGCTGTTTCGATTGCTGCTCGCAATCTGTGGTTTGTATCTGGATCTTTTGATCCAAGTTTAGCAGCAACTGTTATTTCTCTAGAGATTTTTGAAAATATTTTTGATCTTAATTTGTCTTGTCTCCCTTTTTTATGTTTTATACCTGCCCAATGTGAATGACCCGCCATCTATTAAGATCTTTCTTGCAAAGATCCTCCAAGAATAATTTGGTCAGCCTTCTTAGCTAAACCACTTTCAGGGTCACCCTCGACCAACAATCCTGATATCGTTGCTTCACCTTCGGCTGGAAAATGTCGTTGGGCTGATGCATCTTTAAAGAATTTTTTTAAAGAATTTTCTCCGTTCATGCCGATTACAGAATTATAAACACCACACATACCAAGATCAGTTTGATAAGCAGTACCTTTATTTAATACTCTATTATCAGATGTAGGTACATGTGTATGTGTTCCAACAACTGCTGTAACTTTACCATCAAAAAAATATCCAATAGCCATTTTTTCACTTGTGATTTCACCATGAAAATCTACTACAATAAAATCAGCGTCTTTTTTGAGTTTTACTTCTGAAATAAATTTTTTTGCTGCAACAAAAACATCATCACTTTTTTTCATAAAAACATTTCCCATTAAATTAATAACAGCAATTTTTTTTTTATTATTTGTAACAAAAATATTATTTCCATTTCCGGGAACAGGCTTGA
>CABYJW010000006.1:27500-45345 GCA_902519465.1 uncultured Pelagibacteraceae bacterium | reverse complement strand
TAAGTTCAAAGGTAAATTTAGCCATAAATATTTTTATATTTTTTTTCGAGCTTTAATAATTTTTCAAACATTTTTTTAGATGCCAGCCTTTGTATTCTCCTTTTTCTTTTATAGTAATCTTCTTCCTGAATTATTCGAGGTAAACTTTCCCTTTTCATAATTTTATAAGTATTTTTTGTCTTTTTTAGTCTCAAAAAATTACAAATTTTTTTTAAATAAAAATCTGTTTTTGATGCAAATTCATCAAATTGAATACTAATAAAATTTTTTTTAAATTTTTTTAAATTTAATATTTCATTTTCAACACAAATGATAACCATTCCAATAATACGATCTGTTTTGGACATTTCTTTAAAATTATTTTTAAATTTTAAAGCATAAAAAGGCGTTAATTTACCTCTGAAATAAAATGAAGGAAGTTGATTTAAAAGTGAATTGTCAGTGTTTCCAAAGTCTGAATTAATCCATGAATTAACAACGTAAATTGGATTTCTATGAATATGTATTATTTTAAAGTTTTTTATATTTAAATTCTCCCATATGTTGGGAAACCAAAGTCCATCGTGTGTATCTAATAAAAACGTGTTTTTATTTTTTTGTGCTTTTTTAATAACACTTTCTCCTCTTTTTGTTTTTAATCTTTTAATTAATTTTTTAGTATCTTTAGCATTGTAAACGCTAGTTTCATCTTCAGCTCTAAAATTCATATTTCTTCCAATGAGTTGTTCATAATAACTAAGATCCAAAATGTGGTTAATAAGAAACGTTGCAGTCTCCAAAGAAATTTTTTTTAAATATAAAAGATTATTAATTTGATCGATATAGTAAATCTTTCGTAATGGCTCTACTTTATTTAAGCTGGCAACAACTGGGCTAATCATGCTTTTACCAGAACTATGCGTTCCAGTGATCAAAATGATATCCTTTAAAAAAATCTTTTTCTTTAAATTTATTTTTTTCACTATTTAAAATTTTTATATTCTTTTTCTAAATTAT
The DNA here is from genome assembly GCA_902519465.1 of uncultured Pelagibacteraceae bacterium. Lineage (GTDB taxonomy): Bacteria > Pseudomonadota > Alphaproteobacteria > Pelagibacterales > Pelagibacteraceae > Anoxypelagibacter. The sequence goes on along the minus strand of CABYJW010000006.1, from coordinate 44,349 downwards.
AAAATATTTTTTGAAATCTAGGTGAAAGACTCTTCAATATTCTTTGTCTATTTTTTTTCTTTTTATTAAAATTAATTTTCCTATTCCCTTTTTCTTTTTTAATAAAAAAATTTGTTTTTTCAGTAAATTTAGTCCCAATATTTTTTGAAATAATTTTTAAAGTTTTGTTTGAATTTGCAGCTAAATCATCAAATTTTATATGTATTAATCTTTTTTTGTAAAGCTTCTTAAACTTTCTGTAATTGTTTTTTTGTAGTGAAGATAAATTATTGATGAAAAAAATTACTTTTTCTAAATTATTTGTAATCTTAGTATAGGTTTTAAACTTATCAAAGCACCAATAAGGAACGATTTTTTTTCCTATTTTATATGATAATGTTACATTTCTTGGATTAGAAAAAAAATCACCAAAATATTTTTTTTTCATCCACTCGTTTACTAGGTCAATTGGATCTCTTTCAATGTATATTATTTTTGCTTTGGGAAAAGACTCGAGTAACAATTTTGGATTAACCATTACATCATGAAACATTATAGGAAATATAGGATTAATTTTATTTATATTGTTAACAATTTTGTCTCCATCTTTGTAATGAAGTCGACGTTTATACTCTTTATAATTTTTGGAATTTAAAACAGAAGAATAGTCGGAATTTCTAAAGTTAGTATTTCTGCTTAAAAATAAATTATATGCTCTTTCATTTAAGTTAAGCTGAACTAAATATTTGGCACTTTCAAAACTTATTTTATCTAAAGCATTTAAATAACTTATATTTTCTATATTGCTATCCACTAGAAACATTTCGGTTTTTTTAAAACTAGATATTATTGGGCATAAAAAACTTTTTCCACACCTAGTTAAACCACCAATAAAAACAAAATTGGAAGAAACTAAGTTAATTGTTGGTTTTGCTTTCATTTTTTTTTAAATAATCTTAGTGCTTTTTTCCAATCTCCAAGATTGTTTATATCAATTGATTCTGTACTTGGAATTTCGAAAATTTTTGAATTGTTAGAAAAAATTTGTTTTGCTGAAAGCCAAGTTTTTTTTGTGCCCCAATAAAATTGGCCAGCGTCGTGATAAGTATTTGGTAAATCTTGCGATCTTCTTTTGTAAAAGTTCTCATTTAACATTTTTAGATTTTTATTGTGAAAATAAAATGACCTAGCTAAATAATTATCATTTTTTGTTGCAGGAAAGACGAAGCCCTTTTTATTTTTTTTTAACAGGTTAAAACATTTTATTACATTTTGAAATTTTATATTTGGCGCTGCAGAAAAAATACAGCAGAAATTAACATCTTTATTCCCAAGATTAAGCTTTTTAATTGCGTGTTTTAAAACTGGCAAAACTCCTACAAAATTTCCTGAAAGTTTTTTTGGTCGTATAAATGGAGCTTCAACACCAAATTTTTTAACTAAGTTAATAATTTTTTTATCGTCACTTGAGACAATAATCCTATCAAATAACTTGGATTTTTTTGCAGCTAATATTGACCAATAAATTATAGGTTTGCCAAAAAAATATTTAATATTTTTTCTTTTAATTCTAACACTTCTTGATCTAGCTGGAATAATTGCGATATTCATTCTCAATTTTTTACAAACTGATTTATTTGATCAGCAATAAAAATAGCATCTTTTTTTTTCATGCCTACGAAAATTGGTATACTCAGACAAGATTTGTAGTACTCTAAACTTTTAGGAAAATCACTTGCTATAAATTTATATTTCTTTCTATAATAAGTTTGAAGATTAACAGGTATATATAAAACTTGGGATCCTATATTATATTTTCTTAATTGTTTCATTATTTCATTTCTTGATTTATTGATAGCCTTGAAATCTATTAATATTGTGTAAAGATGATATGCGTGACTCACGTTAGCCGCTACATTTGGAATTTTTATAAATGGGTTAGAAATGAATTTCTGATCATATATTTTTGCTATTGATTTTCTAGTTTTTATAAAACTATCTAATTTTTTAAGTTGACTATGACCAAGTGTGGCTTGTAAATCTGTTATCCTAAAATTATATCCTAATTCTAACATTTCGTAGTACCACAAATTTTGATTTCCCTTTTTATCAAAGGCCAACTTTTTATTAATAAAATTTTTCTTTTCTTTTGTTATACCATGGGTACGTAGTAATAATAATTTTTCATAAATTTTTTTGTTATTTGTAGTAATCATCCCACCCTCACCGGTTGTGATAGGCTTTACAGGATGAAAGCTAAAAGTTGAAATATCTGAAAAACTACATGATCCCACTTTTTTTTTATATATTGATCCGCCTAAAGCATGGCATGCATCCTCGATTAAGTTAAATTGATATTTTTTTTTTAATGAGTAAATTTTTTTCATATCCGCAGAATGTCCCGCCATATGTATAACAACGACTGTATGAATTTTTTTTAATCTTAGTAACTTCTCGAGTTGAATAGGACAAATGCAGTTGCTTTTGTTTTCAATATCTACAAAAATAGTTTGTGCTCCCAAATATTGTGCGCAGTTAGCTGATGCAACAAATGTTATTGGGGAGGTTGCTAAAGTATGACCTCTAGATAACCCTAAAGCCATACATGCAAGGTGTAGCGCGGCTGTTCCAGTTGCACAACTTACAGCATATTTTGCGTTAACATATTTTGCAAAACTTTTTTCGAAGTCTGTAATTCTAGGGCCTTGAGTTATAAAATCACTTTTTAATACATCTATGACTTGTTTAATGTCTTTTTTATCAATCATTTGCCTACTATAAGGAAAAAATCTTTTAAGCTTTTTAATTGGCATTTCTCAAACTCTTATAATTATTAAATTTTTTCATATTAGGATTAGTAATTTTTTTTCTTTTAAAGATTTTTTTAAAATTTTTTAGGGAACTTTCTATGGAATGCTTTGGCTTAAAATTTAAAATTTTCTCGATTTTTTTTGAGCTGACTTTATAATTTCTATTATCGTGATTAACTTTTGAAATTAAAATTTTACATTTATTGAAAGTTTTGCCAACTTTTAAAGCTAAATCCTTTATTCTCAAGTTTTCCTTAGAATTAGATAAATTAAAGACTTGTCTCTCGACTTTATTTAATGGTGCTTCTAGAACTTTAATTATACCACTAGCAACATCATCAACATGTACGTTTGGTCTCCACTGATTACCACCAAAAATATTAATTTTATTTTTAAAGTAAGCGTCCTTAGCAAATATATTCAATACTAAATCAAATCTATTTCTCTTTGAACTGCCATATACTGTTCCCAACCTTAAAATTGTTGGTGAAAAAAGTATGTTCGATTGAGAAAGTAAAGATTTTTCGGACAAGATCTTAATTCTTGCATAAAGAGAGACGGGATTGAGTGGAGATTGCTCTGTAAGTACTTTGTTTTCTTCAGAGCTCGCTCCATAAACGCTGCAGGAAGAAGTATAAATAAACCTATTAATGTTCATATACGAGCACAATGTAGCCAGAGAATTTAGAGCAATATAGTTTGTTTTTAAAGCTTCTTGAGGTCTAGCTGCACAAGCGGGATCTCCAACAATTTCAGCAAGATATATTACAGCATCAATATTTTTAAGAATATTATATTGGACACTAATGTTGGCTATATCTTTTTTAACTATCTGTAAGTTTTTATTTCTTTTAAAATTTTTAAAAACGTTTTTTTCATATAAAAAATTATCTAAAACTCTTACTTTATATCCTTTATTTAAAAGTCTTTGTGTTAAATTAGACCCAATATATCCAGCACCTCCAACGATTAAAACATTTGGAATACTTTTTTTTAAATTTTTAACATTTTTTTTTTTAAAGTTATTAAAATACTTTTCCGTACTAATAGCGCCTAATAATTTTTTTCTTTTACTTATAATAGGTATTACTAATGGCCTGTCCATTGTCTTACCAAGATTTATCGAAATTCTTTGTGAAGGTTTTGTATACAATTCATCATTAAACAAAAACATTGGTTTTTTATTCATAACTTGACTAACTTTGGCTTTTAATGATTTGCCTTCTAAAATACATCTTCTTAAATCTCCCTCAGAAATCGTGCCTAAAAACTTTTTTTTATCATCAACTATAAAAAGAGTTTGTCCAAATTTTCCTTTTATCTTTTTAAAAGCACTGCTTATTGAGTCTGTGCTTTTAAGACTTATTAATTTTGTCATGTAAGTAAATTTTTTTATCTTTCTTTAATTTTCCAAGGATTCCAGTAATATGCATCGTACCTAAAATCATCTTTTAAGCTTTCTTTTATCGATGCTGTTGAAAAAATTATCAAATGGGTATCTTTCAATAAAGTTTGATATCCGTGAGCATAGCCACCAGGAATATTTAAAATCTTAGGATTTTTTTCGCTTAGCACAAAATTTTGTATCTTTAATTTTTTACTAGGTTTTTTCCAATTATCAATCTTGACAGTAGAGAAAGATGCTGAGCCTTTAGTTACTATTATAAATTTTTCTTCTCTCTTATGGGCATGCCAAGCTCTAATAAATGGAGTTTTATAATTTGTAATATGATAAAATCTTTTAATTTTTTTCATATCAAATTTGTTTGAAAAGATGAGCTCTCCTCTATTATCAACAGCAATATTGGCTTTTATTAATTTAATTTTTTTAACCATTTTTATTTTATCCTATTTAAATTTTTACTTTTAATTTCAAAAACTTTATTACACTTTTTCAATGTGTTATCTCTATGTGAAATAATTATTACCGTCAAATCTTTGCTGCTCTCAACTATATTATTTATTATCATTTCCTCAGTATCAATATCTAGAGCATTTGTAGCTTCATCTAAAATAAGAATTTCAGGGTTGATAAATAATGCTCTGGCAATACCTATTCTTTGTTTTTGACCGCCTGATATTTTATGAGCATGTTCTCCTATATTTGTATTAACCTTTTCTGGTAAAGAATTTACAAGATCATTCAATCCAGATAATTTTAATACTTTTTCTAATTGACCTTCAGATCTAATATTTTCTGTAAGAGAAATATTTTTTTTGATACTATCGTCAATTAAAAAAATTGACTGTGGAACATACCCAATTTTAATTTTTTTATGTATTTTTGAATTTGTAGCATCTTGATTATCTAAAAATATTTGACCGTTTTTTACCTCTATTAATCCAAGTAAAATATTTATTAGCGATGTTTTTCCTGATCCAGTTTGCCCTTTAACACCAATTTTATCCCCTTTTAAAACTTTAAAGTTTAGGTTTTCAAATATAATTTTTTTTCCATAAGAAAAATTTAAATTTAAGATTTCAATATCCCTTGTAAATTTTAGGTTTTTGTGCGTCTGATTATTTGCTGCAAGCATTTCTGCAAATTCTCTTTTAAGGGTTTTTACTGCAGGATAACTGAACTTTATATTTTGAATTGAAATTAAAAGTTTATTTACAGAAGGCAATAATCTGACTGCGGTCAATATAAATATGCCAATAATTGGAATTGTATCGATTATTTTTTGATCTTTACTTAAAGCCATAAGCAACAAAATACTTAAAACTAAGATCATTGATGTTTCGAAAAGATGTTTGGGAATAGTATTTATAAACATTTGAATTTTGGATGCATCATTAACTTTTTTATTATTCGCCGCGAATGTATTAGAAAATATTTTTTCTAAACTTAAAACTTTTAAATAATTGTACAACTGAAAACCTTCTGAAACAGATTTTATTTGAAGCTTATCTCTATCAAATTTAATCTGAGACCATTTTTTAATAATTTTTCTATTGAAAAATAAATTTATAGACATTAAAGAAAGCAAGAAGAAAATTACAAATAAAGACCCTTGTGGCTCTAAGTATAACAATAATAAAAATAAACAAATAAATAAGAGCGATTCATTAATGAAAAATATTAATTGATTAATTCCTTCTACTAAAACACTCACTTGGTTTAAAATCAAACTAATATAATCTGATGAATTTTTTTTATAGAAATTTTTGTAATTTCTCAAAAGAAAACCTTCGAATAACTTTGAAGAAAGATTTGACCTTAAATCAAAATTAAAACTTTCTTTTATCCAACTTAGTAAAATCAAAAAAAGATTTTTTAAAAGAAAAATAACTATAAGTATAATTAAAAAAAATAATATTATTTCTTTTTCTTCATATCTAAAAAAAAAGGAAGACAAAGCATCTGAACTTTGTACAAACTCATTATTGACAAAGTAGTCTTTACCTTTAATGATAAAATTCAGTAAAGGAATAAAAAAACCGATAGAAAAGGTTTCAAGAACTATTCCTATAAATATTAATATAGAAATTAGAAAGAATTTGAGCTTAAATTCTCTATTTAAAAATAAATTAAGATTTTTTATTAAAAACATTTAGACAACGCTCCGCAATTAACTAGTTTTAATTTTTTTATCTAGTTTCGGCATATGTTTAGTGTTTTACTAAATAGTTATCGGATTTTTAATAACTATTCTTTTATCATTAAATGTTCCAGTCAACTTATTTGAAGTAATTTTCTGCAAATTAAACGTCAAATTTTCTAAAGGTCCACTTAAAAATTTAAATTTTCTTTTTTGATTCTGTAAAAGTATTATTTTCATATTATCACTTTCACGACCATCGTAAGTTTTGCAAATATCTATAAAATTACTTATATTTTTTTGTTCGAAAAAACAGTTATTTAAAAAATAATTAAGTCCTTTTATAAATTTAAAATTATTAGTCTCAAATTTTACATATTCTGGAATAAAACAAAAAATATAATCCCCTAATAAATTTATACTTTGTTTTTTTATTTTATTGGAAAACTTTTTTAGAGTCTCTATTTTGGGATAGTAATATTTTACATTTGAAATTTTTTTATCAAAATTGTACTTAAAAATTTCTTCTTGATTTTTTTTTATTTTTGCAATTACCCACATTTGCTATTATTTAATTTATTTTTTTTTTATCTTTTCTAATTCTTGTTTTAGTTCGTCATACTCTTTCATTTTTCTTTTCATGAACTCTATTGTGATTTTTGCTTTTTCTGAAAATCCCTTACGTGTGAGTAAATATGAGTATTTAGCCTTATTTTCACTATTTTTGAAATTTCTTAGTTTTATTAAACCTTTATTTTTCAAAGCTGTAACACAATAATTTAGTTTTCCTAAACTGAACCCTAACTTTTTTGCTAAATTTCTTTGTGAACTCTCTGGTTTAGCAGATATTTCCCTTAATGTGTTAAATTCATCTAATTTCATAATTTTAGTTTACAATGTTGTTCAATTTTTGTACAGTATAAAGTTCATTATTTGAACAAAAATGTACTTTGATAGCGAAAAAAGACTTCTATTACAATTAAACTATCTTAAGAAGAATTTTAATTTAGAGGGGATTAAAGCAGAATACGAAGCGGAGGGAAGCTCCTATCAAGAGATTAGTTTTTTAAGGAGATTGACTTACAAAGCTAATGTTCCATTGCATATTAAAATTGGGGGCGTTGAAGCTTTAAACGATATTTATTCGTGTATAGAATTAGGTGTTGACGGTATTATAGCGCCAATGGTCGAAACTAAATTTGGTATTCAAAAATTTAAGCAAAGCATAGAAAAGTTAGATTTAAAGATAAATCCATATTTAAGTGTAAACTTAGAAACTAAAAACGGAATTATAAATCATAAAGAGATAATTAATTACGGAAAAAACTTTATAAATAATATCACAATAGGAAGGTCTGATTTATCTGCAAGTTACTTTGATAAAAAAATCAATCCGGAGTCAAAGCAAATTTTAAATAATATTTTTTTAGTTTCCAAATTCGCAAAAAAAAATAATATAACTACTACTATAGGGGGTAGTTTAAATTCAAAAACTATTAAAAACTATTCAAAGGTCAAAAATATAGGAAATTTATTAAAAAAAATGGAAACAAGAAAAGTGATTTTTAATACACAAATATTTTTAAATAAAAAAGATTCTTTAAAGCAGGCTTTACGTTTTGAGGAAAAATATATTCTTTATAAAAAAGAAATTAGTGATTTTAAATTAAAATCTGACTTATCAAGATTGACAACTTTAAAAACTAGGCTGTAAATGAAAACTTATATAATAATTCCTGCTTTAGAAAAAAATAGTTACTCAATTAAAGGTGATCTTTTAAGGTGGGGCGATAGCAATTTATTAGAGTGGAAAATACACCAAGCACTCCAGATAAAGAATATAACTGATATAATTGTTTCTTCACCTAGTCAGAATATTCAAAAAATTGTGAAAAAATATAAAGTGAAATTTCATTATAGAAATAAAGATTTGTCGATTAATAGGCTTCATTATGATTTATCAAAAAAATATAAAAACTCTTACCTTCTTTGGTTGAACCCAACATCGCCGTTCATTTCGCCAGAAATCATAAATTCCTTTTTAAAAAAATTTCTCAAAAATAAAAACAAGTTTGATAGCGCCATAGTAATAAAAAAAGAGGATGAATATTTTTTTTACAAAAACATACCTTTAAATTTTACTATTAAAAGTAAACTAGTTTCTAGAAAAATTATCAAACCGCTATCAAAAGTAACAAATGGAGCATTCATCTCTAGTACAAACCAAACAATAAAAACAAAAAATATTATAGGAAAAAAACCACTTCTATTTAATGTTGACTGGCTTCGATCTTTAGAAATTAAAACTAACAATGAAATTGACTTGTTCAATCTACTTATAAAAGAATATTTTAAAGATTCTAAATGAAAAGATATTTAATTACTGGAGGCGCTGGTTTTATTGGAAGTCATTTAATTAAGAAGCTAAAGAAAAGAAAAAGTAAAATTTTTATATTAGATTTAAAAAGTAAAATTTTTAAAAACAAAAAAAAACTTGAAGGTTGCACCTTAATAGGTGGCAACATATCTAATAAAGAAATTTTTAAGAAAATAAATAGTAAAATAGATGTTGTTTTTCACCTTGCTGCTAAAACTTCTACAGCAGAGTCCCAGAAGAGACCACATGAATGTAAAAAAACAAATATTAATGGAACGAAGAACCTTTGTGAATGGGCTTTAAAAAGTAAGCCTAAGAAAATTATTTTTACATCGTCTATGGCTGTTTATGGAAAAATTTCAAAAAATGTAAATGAGAGAAAAAAATTAAAACCGATATCTGTATATGGTAATACGAAGAAAATTGGAGAAGAGATGCTTTTAAAAATAAAGAATAAAGGAATCCAAATTATAATTTTAAGATTATTCAATGTATATGGCCCACAACAAGATTTTTTGAATTTAAAGCAAGGAATGCTCTCTATCTACTTATATCAAATATTCAAAAAACAAATTGTTAAAGTTACGGGAAGTTTAAACAGATCAAGGGACTTAATATTTATTGACGATGTGATTAACGCATTAACATTAAGATTTCCTAAAAATAATAATATAATAGCTAATGTTGGCACTGGCAAACCAACCAGGGTTATAGAATTAATAAAAAAAATATTTATTCAATTAAGGATAAATTTTAAGTTGGATAAAATAATAAAATTAAGAGAACATAGAGGGGATACTTTTTCATCTTATGCAAATAATAATCTATTAAAATCTTTTAATTGGACTCCAAAAGTAACTTTACAGGATGGATTAAAATACACAATTAAAGATTTGAGGAAGTATCATTAATGCAAATAGCTGCTTTGTTAACAGGTAAAGGGTCAAGCTCACTAAAAAATAAAAATATTTTAAAAATATTTCGTAAACCGGTTTTGTGGTACCCTGCAACTGAAGCTTTAAAAGTAAAAAAAATTAGCAGGTATTTTGTTTCAAGTGAGGATAAAAAAATTTTAGATATCTCAGCAAAATTAGGTTATAGAAAAATTTTAAGACCAAAAATATATGCAAAAGCTAATTCAAAACATTTAGACGTTCTTCTACACGCAATTAAAGAAATGGAAAAACAAAATTTTACACCTGAAATAATTGTAATTTTATTAGCAAACGCACCTATTATTAAAAGAAAGTGGATCGACGAATGCATTAAGGTTTTAATAAAAAATAAAAGTTTGACTGGAGCTGTACCAGTTATTTTGGATAACGATAAAAATCCATTTAGAGCAAAAAAAATTAAAAATGGTATTATTCAAAATTTTAATAAACAAAAGAAAAAAATTTCAAGTAATAGACAAGAACTTCCAAACAGTTATTTCCTTTGCCACAATTTTTGGGTTTTAAGGAGGTCTGCAATTATAAATAATAATGGTTTGTCGCCATGGAATTTTATGGGTAAAAAAGTATTTCCTTATGTTATAAAAAATTCAATAGATATTCACACTGAAGCAGATTTAAATTTAGCTAAATATTTAATTAAGAAATATTAATGAAAATGATTGAAAGAACAATTTTTTTTTTATTTTTTTCAAAAAAAAAGATTTCTAAACCAAAAAAAAATAAAATCTTAATTTTTGATGGAGCAAATTACTTGCCAGTACTTAGGTCTTTAAAGATTTATGATATTGAGAAATTATGTATTAGAGGTGAGGAAATAAATTTTTATATTGTTTTGAAAACATTACAAAAAAAATTTTACTTGATTTTACAACCTAAATTATTTTGGAGAGAATATATATTTAACTATATCGGTATTGTTGATCCTAAAATTGTGATAACTTTTATAGATAACAACCCTTTTTTTTATACACTCAAAAAAAAATATTCTTCTAAAATTTTTATATCAATTCAAAATGGCTACAGATTCAAAAAGGGAGATATTTTTGGAAATCTAAGTATTAGAAGTAAGCGAAATTTAGCGTGTGATTATGTTTTTTGTTTTAATAAAAATGTAGCAAAATTGTATAAAAAATTTATTAAATGTAAGACAATTGTGATTGGATCGCTTAGAAATAATCTCACAAAAATATCGAGTAAGAAAAAATCTAACAAAATTCTTTTAATTTCCTCATATGGCCTTAAAAGCGATAAAATTGAAAAAAAATTAATACCAATCCTATTAATATTTTGTAAACGAAAAAACTTCAAACTACTTATTCTTGGTAGGACTGGCACACAAAAAGAAATGAGCTTTTATGAAGGAATAAATAAAAGTCATTTTTTTGACTTCTATAGCAATCGACTTCAAAAAGATTTAGATTTTTCTTATAATTTAATAGATAATTGTAATACCATTATTTCTTTAAATGCAACTTTGGGTTATGAAGCTTTAGGAAGAGGTAAAAAAACTGTTTTTTTAAATTTTAACACTAGGGAGATAAATTGTAAATCATATGTGACGTATAATTGGCCAAGTAAGTTTTCTAGAGAAGGTTTTAATTGGTTAACAGTTTTTAACAAGGAAAAAATATTAAGAAAATTAGAAAATATCTCAAATTTGTCGGAAGAGAATTGGAGCAGGAAGTATAAAAATCAATATAATTTCATTATGCCAATCGATTATCATAATAGAAAATTAAAAAAAATTATAAAAAAGTCGTTATAAAATGAAATACTGTAAGAATTGCATAATTCCAGACACTAGGCCAGATCAAATTTTTGATAATAACGGAGTTTGTAATGCTTGTTTAAGTTTTTTGAGAAATAAAAAGATCGATTGGAAAAAAAGAGCAAATGAATTTACTGAAATATTGAAAGAGACAAAAGTTAATGATGAAAAATGGAATTGTGTAATACCATCAAGTGGTGGCAAAGACAGTACATATCAGGCAATAAGAGCTAAAGAATTGGGTCTTAACCCTGTACTAGTTACTGCAACTACTTGTGACTTATCAAATGTTGGAAAGAAAAATATTCAAAATTTAAAAGACAAAGGATTTGATACTGTTGAAATATCTAACAGTGGTTTAATTAGATCAAAATTAAATAAAATTGGGCTTGAACTTATTGGAGACATAGCTTGGCCGGAACATGTATCAATATTCACATTACCAATTAAATTTGCATTAAAGTTTAGAATTCCATTAATTTTGTATGGTGAAAATCCACAAATTGAATATGGCGGTCCACAAAAATCTCTTAATAATAGTGTTCTAGATAGATCTTGGCTAGAGGAGTTTGGGGGATTAATTGGTCTTAGGGTAAATGATTTAATTGAAAATTATGGTTTCTCAAAATCTGAACTCGAAATTTACAATTATCCTACGAAAGAGGAATTATCCGAATTTAAAATTAAAAGCATTTTTTTGGGTTATTATGAAAATTGGGATAGCATCAGAAACTATAAAGTAGCAGAAAAAAAAGGATTTTTAAAATACGATAAACCCCTTGAGGGCTGTTATTTTGATTTCGAAAAAATTGATAATTATCAACATGGTTTGCACGATTATTTTAAATTTATTAAATTCGGATTTGGCAGAGCTTCTGATCAGCTATCTTATAGTGTTAGGAGAGGCTTGATAAGTAGAAAAGAAGCTATCAAAAAGGCTGGGAAACTTGAGGGCAAATATCCTAATTCTTATATGGGTAAAAAATTAAAAGATATCCTCAGTAAAATAGATATGACAGAAAACGATTTCAAAAAGATTTGTGATAAGTTTACAAATAAAAAAATTTTTAAGTGTGATCAAAAAGGAGATTTGCTTAAAGATGAATATGGTAATTTAATTAAAAAAAACTATGATAATAATTGATTTATTTTCAGTTTTTTTAGAACTATCCTTTTAATTTAAATGCAAGATAAAAAAAAAATAGCGATAATTGATTACGGCATGGGGAACTTAAGATCAGTTGAAAATGCATGTAAAAAACTTGGTTATGAGGTAAAAATTGTATCTGTGCCCTCAGAGTTAAGCAGATTTGATAAATTAATACTTCCCGGTGTTGGATCATTTAAAAAAGCTATGAAAATGTTAAATGATAATAATTGGATAAAAATAATTAAATTCGAGGTAATAGATAAAAAAAAACCTATTTTAGGAATATGTCTTGGGATGCAATTATTTGCGTCTGAGAGCGAAGAATTTGGTATTTCCAAAGGCTTAGGAATTATAAAGGGAAAAATTAAATTTTTAAAAAATTTAAATTGTAAAAAAAAAATTCCTCATATTGGATGGAACTCTATTATCATTAAAGAGTCTCATCCATTTTTAAAAGAAGTGGAAAATAATACAGACTTTTATTTTGTAAATAGTTACGTTTTTTTACCCGAGGATAAAAAATTTATAATGGCAAATACAAAATATGATGTTGAATTTTGTAGTATAATAGCAAAAGAAAATATTTTTGGAGTTCAATTTCATCCAGAGAAGAGTTCTAAAGCTGGTAGAAAATTATTAGAAAATTTTTTAAATGCTTAAATCAAGGATAATTACAACAATGCTATGGAATGGAACCACCTTAGTTAAAGGTCATCAATTTAATAATTCTAGAAGAGCGGGTTCTCCAATTACAACAATTAAAATTTATAATAAAAGGGACGTTGATGAAATTATTTTTTTAGATATTAATAAAACAAACTCCTTAGAAGAAAATATAGATATCGAATTTTATAAAGAGCTTTCTAATGAATGTGAGGTGCCTATAACTATAGGGGGTGGGATAAAAAATATTAATGACATTGACGACCTATTAATTTCTGGGGCAGATAAGATTATGATTAATAGTGAATTATATTCGAACGCTAATTTATTAAATGAGGCATCAAATAAGTTTGGTTCACAAACTATAGTAGTTGGTATTGATTTTAAAAAAATAAATGGTGAATATAAGTGTTTTAAAAATTCTGGAAAAGAAATTGTGCATAAAGATCCGAAAAAATGGGCCAATGAATGTGTAAATAGGGGAGCTGGCGAAATAATTCTGACATCAATCGATAATGATGGTCTTATGAAAGGTTATGATAATCATTTGATAAAAGAAATTTCATCTGAAGTAGATATTCCAATAATAGCTTCTGGTGGTGCGGGAAATTATCAACATATGTTCGAGGCTTTAAGCTATGGAGCTTCTGCAGTTGCGGCAGCAAGTATATATCATTTTACTGAACAAACCCCTATCCAAGCAAAAAGATATTTACAAAGTAAAAATATAAATGTGAGAAAAAGCTAGTTTAATATATTTTTAACCAATATTGATACTGTAATATTCCAAGTCCGCTAGTAACAATTTTTTTTCCTGCAACTTTTTCTGTCCAGTTATAAATAAAATTTTTATTATTCTTTTTTAATTTAGTTTTTAAATGAAAAGGATGATATTTTATACGCATTTTTTTCTTTCGAAAATAACGCTCTATAAATTGTATGCTGTAAACATTTTTTTTAAAGGATTTTAATTTTTCATTTCTACGATCTTCTACAAAAATTTTTAGATTAAAGAAATATTTATTAAATGAGTCAAAAATAAAAATCTTTCCACCTTGTTTTAAATTCTTTTTTAGATTTAAAAGTATTTTTTCTCCATCTTTAAATATACTTAGAACACCACAACATATTATATAATCAAACTTTTTATTATCAAATTTTTGTGACGTCGCACTTTTTTTTTTAAAAGAAATTTCTTTTGGACAATTAATCTTTGCTTTATTAAGCAGTTTTTCATCTACATCTATCCCAGTAAGATTTGCAGATTTAAATTTTTTGTTTAAATTGAACAATAACTCACCATTTGCACAACCTACGTCCAATAGAGAAAAATTGTACTTTGGTTTATCTCTCTTGATAAGCTCTGCAAGCATCAGAAAATTTTCTTTGGGCTTTAAATACCTACTTTTTTTGGAATAAATATCATTAAGATAATCTTTTCTTGATTTATTGCGCATTAATTATTTGTTTATTTTTTGTAGTTTAGCCGTTAATAAGGATATTTTTTTGTCCATACTTGTTATTTTAGACAATATTTTAGAGGCATTTTTAGGATCTTTTTTAAATGCCAGTCTCAAAAGATTCATCCAATTTCTATTATTTTTTTGTCTAATTTTTTGAATTTTATCGATGATTTTTAATGGTTTACTTTTCATTTAAATATTCTCCTTAAATATTTTTAAAATATATTTTTTATTTTTATATTTAAAGAATGCTGGATATTTTTCATTATCACAAATTCTTAGTAAATTAAATTGACTTTTTAGATTTTTATTAAGATCAATCATACTGTCTTTATAGGTTCGTTTTCTAAGAAAACTTGGATTACCCTTTTGTGCTTTAAATGTAATTTTAGGAAATTTTTTAAGAAAATCATTCATTAATCTTAAAGATGCAATCGTTTGCTTTTTTCTAATTTCATTGTTTAATTCGTCTCCTTTTAGTAAGATATTTCTTTTTAAAATAATTTTACCTGTATCAGCATTTTCGTCAATATTAATTAGACAAGAAGTTATTTTGTTTTTTCCCTCAAGGATTTGCCATTGCATTGGTGCAAATCCCCTTCCCTTGGGTAAATTGCTCTCATGAATTACTAAAGGATATTTGTTTTTTTTTAAAAAATCTTTTTTTAAAATTTTCATATAACCTAATATGAAAACAATATCGTAAGATGAAATTTTTTTATGATCAAAGAAAGTTTGAAATTTATATCTTTTTTTATAATTAAGTAATTGACTTTTATCTAACATTTTAGATATCCAAGTATTATTCTTATCAAACAAAAGGGCGACTTTAATTTTTTTTTTCAATTTATTTTCTACTGAGTTGTCTTAAAACTTTAAATGCTTCTGCTTTGTGCATGCCAACCTGGGTGCCTCTATATTTAGCTAAAATTTCTAAACCTTTGACGGATCTGCTGTTTGGATATTTTTTCATTTCCTCACGATAACATTTGAGAGCATTAAATTTTTTTGTCCACGTTTTCGATATATCGACATAATGATTTGGACTAAAATTTAAAGAATTTTTATATGCTCCGTAATCAGATGCAGAAGGTATTTCAATTGCAAAAATACTTTCACAAATCTCTCCCTCATGAGGCCTAAATGCTGTCATAGTAGCATCTGAAACTAATTTATGATCTATGTTCAGATCGTTAAAATCATGTGTGTAAACAATATGTGGATTTATTTTTTTTTTCGCTTTCTCGATAACCCTTATTATGTCTAGTAACTTTATGCTATCTAAACCATTATCGGGAAAATTTTCACAGCAATCATATAGCCATTCAAAACCTAACTTCTTTGAAGCATTTAAGGCAGCTTTTTTTCTTTCGTTAATAACCCTGGTATTTTTTTTTAACATTCTTGCGCCCACACCATCGGTCATAGCGATACAAAAAACTTCATCGCCTTGGCCTATATGTTTGGCAATGGTGCCGCCACAACCTAAAACTTCGTCATCTGGGTGGGCAATGCTTACTAAAACTCTTTTTTTCATTTTATTTTTTTATTATAAATTTTAATCTATTATTAAATTTTAAATTTTTTATTTTCAATCCTTTATTATTTTTTAAAAATTCATTTGTTGCCTTAGTTGCTCCAGCCACTTGTCCATAATCGTCAATCAAAATTACTCCGTTTTTCGAAACCATTTTAAATAATTTGTTTAGTACAAATTTTGTTGGTTCATAAACATCCATATCGAGATGTAGAAATGAAATTTTTAGTTTTTTTTTATTTTTTAAAAATTTAGGTAAACTTTTTAATATATCTCCTTTTATCAACTTAAAGCTTTTGAGGCCTTTTTTTTTTAATGATTTTTTTAAAAAAGAAGCTGTATAACCTTTTCCGATTTGTTTATCGTGGTTTTTTGCAAATGTGTTATCTTCGCCTATTTGTTGTGTTGGAAAATTTCCAAAAACGTCAAATCCGTATATTTTTTTATTTTTTAATTTCAGTAAGTCTCTAAACGAGATAAATCTTATCAAACTATTACCTTTGAAAACTCCACACTCCAAAATATCACCTTTTACATTTTCGGTAATTTTAAAAATTTCATAATGACATATTATTTTAAAAATTCTTGAAAGACTCGACTTAAG
>CABYJW010000006.1:0-22500 GCA_902519465.1 uncultured Pelagibacteraceae bacterium | reverse complement strand
TCTCCCAGCTGAGCTAATCCCCCTTAAAATCTGGTGGGCCGAGGACGACTCGAACGTCCGACCTCACCCTTATCAGGGGTGCGCTCTAACCACCTGAGCTACCGGCCCCTAAAGTCATTTAATAGAGACACTTTGAAGAAGAGAAATGAGGACGGTCACATTAACTAATTTTTTATGACCAAAAGAAATTTTTGGTCATCCTTAGAAAGGAGGTGATCCAGCCGCAGGTTCCCCTACGGCTACCTTGTTACGACTTCACCCCAGTCGCTGATCGTACCGTAGTCAAAGGTTTGACCCTTTGCCTTAAGGTGTAACCAACTTCCATGGTGTGACGGGCGGTGTGTACAAGACCCGGGAACGTATTCACCGCGGCGCGCTGATCCGCGATTACTAGCAATTCCAGCTTCATGTACTCGAGTTGCAGAGTACAATCCGAACTGAGACATATTTTTGGGATTAGCTAGGAGTCGCCTCTTTGCATCCCATTGTAAATGCCATTGTAGCACGTGTGTAGCCCAACACGTAAGGGCCATGAGGACTTGACGTCATCCCCACCTTCCTCCAGCTTATCACTGGCAGTTCGTCTAGAGTACTCAACTAAATGTTAGTAACTAAACGTAGGGGTTGCGCTCGTTGCGGGACTTAACCCAACATCTCACGACACGAGCTGACGACAGCCATGCAGCACCTGTGTTTCGTCCAACTGAATGAAGAAACCAATCTCTTGGTCTCGCGACGAACATGTCAAGTGTTGGTAAGGTTCTGCGCGTATCTTCGAATTAAACCACATGCTCCACTGCTTGTGCGGGTCCCCGTCAATTCATTTGAGTTTTAACCTTGCGGTCGTACTCCCCAGGCGGTGTGCTTAACGCTTTTGCTGCGACACTGAAAAATAAATTTCCAACGTCTAGCACACATCGTTTACAGCATGGACTACGAGGGTATCTAATCCTCTTCGCTACCCATGCTTTCGCTCCTCAGTGTCAGTAGTGATCCAGAAAGTTGCCTTCGCATTTGGTGTTCTTTCTAATATCTACGAATTTCACCTCTACACTAGAAATTCCACTTTCCTCTATCACACTCAAGCTAGAAAGTTTTGATGGCAGTTCCAAGGTTGAGCCTTGGGATTTCACCACCAACTTTTCTAACCACCTACGAGCTCTTTAAGCCCAGTAATTCCGAACTACGCTAGGTCCCTTCGTATTACCGCGGCTGCTGGCACGAAGTTAGCCGGACCTTCTTATTCGGGTACAGTCATTTTCTTCCCCGACGAAAGAGTTTTACAACCCAAAGGCCTTCTTCACTCACGCGGCATCGCTGCATCAGGGTTTCCCCCATTGTGCAAGATTCCTTACTGCTGCCTCCCGTAGGAGTCTGGGCCGTGTCTCAGTCCCAATGTGGCTGGTCTTCCTCTAAGAACAGCTATTGATCGTTGCCTTGGTGAGCTTTTACCTCACCAACAAGCTAATCAAGTGCGGGCTCATCTTTTGGCGCATAAAGCTTTCCCCGTAAGGGCTTATCCAGTATTAGCTCAGGTTTCCCCGAGTTATTCCAAACCAAAAGGCAGATTCCCACATTATACTCACCCGTCTGCCACTCAGTATTGCTACTGCGTTCGACTTGCATGTATAAGGCGTGCCGCCAGCGTACGTTCTGAGCCATGATCAAACTCTCAAGTTTAATAACGGCGCACACTAGCTTTAATAACTTTAGATAAAACTAAAGTTACTTTCGTTAAAGTGTGTACGACAATTTCTTTGTTAACCTAACCGTCCACACTTCTCTTCTTAATTTTTAACAATTTAAAAAAGCTGAGTTTTCTAAAATTTAGAGAAAACTATCACCCTGCATCAGATCGAAATCTGCAAAAAAGCTTGGTTTCTATGCCGATAAGAGCGAGACGCCGTTATACAAAATTTAGAGAATTAATCAAGGCGTATATTTTGCTGTTTTTGATCAAAAACCGTGTAAAATCACTATTTTTTTACTACTTGGCATTGTACAAATCCTTTTTTTTGAATATATGAAAAACGTAATATGAAAAATGATATTTTAAATAATTATAAGTCTAAAGTAATTAACTTTATCAAAAAATTTTATATAAAAAATGACTTATCAAGAAACTATGTATTATTGGGGTTTTTGATAATTTTTGTTATTAGCGCACTATTTTCTTATAGCTCAACTTTAAAAAAAAAGAGATTAAAGGCCGTAGACTCTTTTATATCCAGCAATGAAACTATTCTTTTAAAAAATTACTTACTTAATCAAATAAAATCACCTTATTTTGAGTATGATTATATTGTAAAAAATAATGATACGGTAGAGTCAATACTAAAGAAATTTAGTGTTAAAAAAAAAGAAATTAGCTTTATAGTAAAAGAGATAAAAAAAAGAAAACTTTCAAACATAACTCCAAACCAAAAAGTTAAATTTGTTTTAAGAAGATCTTCAGATAAAACGGATATGGAGGTACTTAAGATAGAGTATCCAATATCAAAAACAACATATGTAAATATAGATAAAGTGAGTGACAAGCTTGAAATAACTAAAAATATCACTCAATTATTTAAAAAAAATATTGTAGTAGAAGGAAAAATATTAAATAATCTTTATAGTTCGGCAGTGAAAGCAAAGATGGAGCCAAATGTAATTATTGAATTTGCTAGAATATTTGGCTTTGAAGTGGACTTTCAAAGAGATATTAGAAAGGGGGATGAGTTTGAAGTGATGTATGAAAGATACATGGATGATACAAATAAATTCATTCAAACCGGAAAGATTTTATATGCTTACCTTAAAGTAAATAACCAAAAAATTAAATTATATAGATTTGAAAGTAAAAATGATTTCGATTTCTACGATGAGAAAGGTAAAAGTATTAAAAAAGCTTTAATGAAGACACCAATTAACGGTGCAAGATTATCTTCTCCTTTTGGTAATCGCAAACATCCTATTTTAGGGTTTACAAAACATCATAACGGAACTGATTTTGCTGCACCCACTGGTACTCCGATTATGGCATCCGGAAGTGGAACAGTAATTAAAGCTGGATGGTGTGGTAATGGTGGCAATTGTGTAAGGATAAGACATAACTCTTCCTACACAACTGGTTATGGTCACCTTTCAAAATTTGCAACAAAAACAGGTAGGCGTGTGAGACAAGGACAAATTATTGGATATGTTGGAAATACTGGAATGTCAACCGGTCCACATCTACACTACACTGTCAAGTATAATGGAAAATTTATAAACTCACAAAAATTAAAATTACCTTCTGGAAAAATTTTAAAAGGTGAGGAAAGAAAGTTATTTGAAATTGAGAGAATTAAATTAGATGTTGAAGTAGCTGAACTTAGAAACTAATTCTGTTCGCTAACAACATTTTGCGACTCTGCATTATCGTTTTTTTCTTTTGAAGTATGTGTTTCTTTGGATAAAGTTAATTCTGAAAGTATTCTAGTAAAATGATCGGAATGTTGTAAATAATTTTCGTGTAAAATTTTATCTCCGCTGCTAAGAGCCTCTTTTGCTAAATTTTTATACTTTTCAACTAGTCGTTCTAAATTATGTGGATTTTTATTTACGTGATTTCTTGATAAACCATTTCTATGAATGTTGTTTTGATGAATTATCCCATTATTTTTCATCCCATTTGAGGGGCGTCTTGAACGAAACTTGTTCATTCTCGGTCTAAATCTTCTTATTTTGTCGTTTCTCATTTGAATATGTACAGTTTACTAAATTAAATCTCTAAAAAATTTTTTTTTTTATTTATTGAATTATTTTTTAATTAAAGTGCTAAAAATACAACGTATATTGTTTTCATAGTCTTTTATTACAAATTTGATTTTAAAACTATTTGTAATTAATAGGTTTTTTACTGCTCTAAATTGTCCGTGACCTATTTCTAATGCTAAAATACCATTTAATTTAAGAACTTTAGTGGATTTGTAAATAACTTTTTTAATTACGTCAAGACCATCATTTCCTCCGTCTAAAGCTATTATTGGTTCAAATCTTTTAATGTCATTAGATAAACGTTTTATATCTCTTTTAACTATATAAGGAGGGTTTGAAACAACTAAATCAAATTTAGTATTATTTAATTGATCTACAGATTTGTGCAAAAGCTTACAATTATTTTCTAATTTCAGTCTTTTAAGGTTCATTTTGCAATTTTTAAGAGTTTTTTTACATATATCAATTCCAACACCGCGACTTCGTTTAAAATATTTTAAAAGTGATAGCATTACACAGCCGCTGCCAATACCAATTTCTAGAAAGAATAACTTTTTATTTTTAAAAATTTTCATAATTGGTTCAATTAATAATTCCGTCTCAGGTCTTGGTATAAGTGATTTTTGATCGACGAAAAAATTTAATCCCATAAACTCTTTTCTTTTAAAAATATATGCTATTGGTTCATTTTTAGACCTTCTTGCAATTTTACTTTTAAATTTTCTTATATTTTTCGTACTAATTATGCTTTGATTTATTAAAAGTTTCTCTCTTGAAGTTTTTAAAATTCTTGAAAGAATAATTTCACTATCAATTAGGTAAGAAGAAATTTTTCTTTTTTTTAAAATTTCTGACCCCATATCTAAAAGCTGCGAAGTTTTCATATTAATTTAAACTCTGTAATTTTAAATCTTGATCTTTCAACCTTAAATTTTCATTCATTTCCTCATGTATATCTCCGCTTAGAAATTCCTCTAATTTGTGAAGTGTTAAATTAATTCTATGATCTGTTACCCTTCCCTGTGGAAAGTTGTAAGTTCTTATTCTTTCAGATCTGTCACCGGTACCTATCTGATTTTTTCTCTCAGTTGACCGTTCTTTTTCCCTTTTTTGTTTTTCAGCTTCATAAATTCTTGCCCTTAAAATTTTAAGAGCTTTAGATTTATTTTTATGTTGAGATTTTTCATCTTGTTGCGTGACAACTATGTTTGTAGGAATATGTGTGATTCTTACTGCACTGTCAGTAGTATTTACTGACTGTCCGCCTGGTCCGCTTGATCTAAATACATCTATCCTTAAATCTGAGTCTTTTAATTGTATATCGACATCTTCTGCTTCAGGTAATATAGCAACAGTTGCTGCGGAGGTATGTACTCTTCCCTGAGCTTCTGTACTAGGAACTCTCTGAACTCTGTGAACTCCTGATTCGTATTTTAAATATGAAAATATATTTTCACCCTTAACAGAAAATATTATTTCTTTAAAGCCACCTGCCTCACTTTTTGAAATTGTAATTATTTCCATTTTCCATTTTTTTTTAGAGCAAACTTTTTCATACATTTTAAATAAATCGGAAACAAATAATGTAGCCTCTAGTCCACCAGTACCAGCTCTAATTTCAACTATAACATTTTTTTCGTCATCTTGATCTTTTGGCAATAAGAATATTTTTAATATTTTTTCGTATTTATGTTTTTGAGCTTCAGCAGTATCTAATTCTTTTTTAGCCATAATAACCATTTCTTGATCATTATTTTTATCATTAATAATATTATTTAAATCTTTTTTGTTTTTTTCAAAATCTACATATTCCCTTGCGGGCTCAATAATATTTTTAAGGTCTGAATATTCCTTAGACTTTTTTGCAAAAAGCTTTGCATCAAACTTTCCTGACGAGAGTTCTTTTTCTAATAAATCATATCTTTTTATTATATTTTTTACCTTATCAATGGGTATCATTGGATTTAATTTTTAAGTTCTTTTACTCGAGTCTCAACCAACTCAACGACTTTATCTATCAATGAATTACTGGCTACTTTTTTGTGTGGTAAGCCTGAAAGGTAAAGTAGATTATTACCCTCTCCACCGCCTGTTAAACCAACATCAGTCTGTGAAGCCTCTCCTGGTCCATTAACTACACATCCAATTATTGATAATGTGATTGGTTTTTTTATGTGAGATAGTTTGCTTTCGAGAATTTTTACCGTTTCAATAACTGGAAAAGCCTGTCTTGCACATGACGGACAAGAAATAATTTGAACCCCTCTAGATCTTATACCTAATGACCCTAATATTTCATAACCTGCCTTAATTTCTTCAATTGGGTCAGCGGACAAAGAAACTCTTATAGTGTCACCAATACCCTTCATCAACAGAGATCCAATGCCAATTGATGATTTAATACTACCAGGAAGTAATCCTCCTGCCTCTGTTATTCC
The DNA here is from genome assembly GCA_902519465.1 of uncultured Pelagibacteraceae bacterium. GTDB lineage: Bacteria > Pseudomonadota > Alphaproteobacteria > Pelagibacterales > Pelagibacteraceae > Anoxypelagibacter. The sequence goes on along the minus strand of CABYJW010000006.1, from coordinate 16,321 downwards.
AAGATGTAAAGGGTAGTCATGTGATTTAGATAACAATTCATAAGCTTTGACAGCTAAAAAAACATCTGAAGATTTTACGCTTATTTTGAAATTAAAAAAATCGTTATCTTCTAAAAGTTTTATATTATAAACTGCACTTTCAACTAATGCTTCGGGGCAGGGTTCCTTATATTTTTCTAAAATTTTCTTTTCAAGAGAACCGGCATTTACACCTATCCTTATTGCACAATTATAATCTTTAGCTGCCTTAATTACTTCTTTTACTCTTTCGTTAGATCCAATATTTCCTGGGTTGATTCTAAGGCAATCTGCACCTGATTTGGCAGCTTCTATTGCTCTCTTATAGTGAAAATGAATATCTGCAATAATTGGAATGTCAGTTTTTTTTATTATATTTTTTAATGCTTTTGTTGAGTCTTGATCGGGACAAGAAATTCTAACCAAGTCTGCACCGACTTCTTTTAATTGATTTACTTGATTTATGGTTGATGCTTCGTCTGAAGTAATTGTATTTGTCATTGATTGCACTGAAATGGGAGAGTCTCCTCCAACAAATACTTTTCCAAGTTTAATTTTTCTAGTTTTGCGTCTATTAATAATTCTATGCGGTCTAATTTGCATTTTTATCAATCTAAATTAAAAGTTTTGTGCAATTTTTTCACTGCACTAATAGTTGATTTTTCATCGATAATAACTGAAATTTTAATTTCAGATGTTGAAATGGCTAGTAAATTAATTTTTTCTTCTGATAATGACCTGAACATTTTATATGTTACTCCCGGTGTAGCTACCATTCCAGCTCCAACAATAGATATTTTTGATACTTTATCATTCATGTATATATTTTCATACTTTATTTTTTTGTTTGCCTTTATTAATGAAATGGCATTTTTACTATCCTGTCTTTTTATAGTAAATGTAACATCGGTTTTTTTACCATCTGTTGAAATATTTTGAATTACCATATCAACATTTATTTGATTATTTGAAAGAGGCTCAAATATATCTGCTGCAACACCGGGTTTATCCTCAACTCCAAGAAGCGTTATTTTTGCGTCATCTTTTGAGTAAGCAACACCTGTTACTGCCTTACTATAATCTATAATATCATTATTGTTAATTTCTGTACCTTTTCGCTCTGTAAAAGTAGATTTCACTTGAATTGGAATATTATTCATCATTGCAGTTTGAACTGCAGAAGATTGCATAACTTTTGCACCTAATGAAGATAGTTCTAACATTTCTTCATAAGATATTTTATCAATTTTTTTGGCTAAAGGTATTTTATTTGGATCAGATGAATATACGCCATCTACATCAGTGTATATTTCACAACTGTCTGTTTGAAATATTTTTGCAATTGCAACGGCTGTTGCATCAGATCCTCCTCTTCCAATTGATGTAATATCTCCCAATTTAGATACGCCTTGAAATCCAGGTATTACAGCTACTCCACCTGAGTCTAAATATTTATTTACATTTTCTGTGATAATTCTAATTATTCTGGCGTTAGTATTTTCACCTTCAGTAATAATTGGTATCTGCCAATTCATCCAGGATTTTGCTTTGACACCCAATTGATTTAATGCACCTGCCATTAGAGCACTTGTTACTTGCTCACCCGATGTTAATAAAACATCGAGTTCCCTTTTATTGAATTTTTTTGATATTGATTCTGAATGAGCAACTAAATTATTGGTTGTTCCGGCCATTGCTGAGACTACAACCAAAATTTTATTCCCTTTATCATGTTCATTTTTGATAATTTTTGACGCATGAATAATCCTCTGGATTGATCCAACCGAAGTTCCACCAAATTTAAGTACCTTTTTTGTCATACTGGGTTTAATTTTAAAAATAATTAAGTTAAAATTATTATATTTAATTATATTTAGGATTTAATGACTACAATAAATCAAGAGGAAATTCAAAAGTTTTCAAAAATAGCAGATGAATGGTGGGATGCGAATGGTAAGTTTAAACCTTTACACAGGTTTAATCCAATAAGAATTAAATACATTATAGATAAATGCACTCATCATTTTAATCTCAAAAATAATAATGATAATCGCCTCTACGGGTTAAAATTTTTAGATATAGGATGTGGAGGTGGTCTTGTTAGCGAGCCATTATGTAGATTAGGTGGTAACGTGACAGGGATCGATGCTTCATCGAAAAATATAGAGGTTGCAAAAATTCATGCCCGAAATAATAATTTAAAAATTAAATATATAAATACCTCTCCTGAAAAAAAACAAATTCAGGATAAATTTGATGTAATATTAAATCTTGAAGTAATTGAACATGTGGAAAATGTAGATTTGTTTATGAAGTCATCAACCGAACTTTTAAAAAAGAATGGCATAATGTTTATTGCAACAATCAACAGAACCTTTGAGTCGTATATAAAGGCAATAGTTGGCGCAGAGTATATACTAAGATGGCTTCCAATTGGTACTCATGATTGGCAAAAGTTTTTAACCCCTAACGAAATAGAGCAGAAATTTAGTAAGCTTAATTTAGACAAGTTAGACTTAACTGGTTTAAAATATAATATTTTTTCAAATGATTGGGCAAAAAGTAAAGATTGTTCTGTAAATTATATTCTTCTGGCAAAAAAAAGTTAATTATCTTTTTTATTATCTATCCATGGAATAGTAGTTAACTCTATGCCTTCTTCTCTTAATTCCTCTGTTTCTTTAAATGTTGCTTTACCATATATATTTTTATTTTTTCTTTTATCATAAAAAATATTTCTCGCTTCCTGTGGTAAATTATCACCAACGTATTTAAAATTTTTTTCTATAAAACTTCTCATTTTTAATAAATCTTTTTTAATCTTTTTAATATAACGTCTAGATTTAATATTTTTTTCTTTTTGTTCTTTGCTAATAACATTTGGTGACATTATTGATTTTTGAACATTTTTTGTCCCACAGAATGTACACTCTATAATTTTTTTCGATTTTAGTTTTTCAAATTCTTTTGAACTTGAAAACCAACTTTCAAATTCATGTTTGTTTTTGCATTTTAGATTATATTTAATCATTAGTTTCTATAATCAGCATTAATGTTAACATAATCATTCGTAAAATCACACGTATAACATTCGTATGAGCCTTGTCCAAGTTTGAGATTAATTTCAATTAATAATGAATCCCACTTCATATATTCTTTGAGTTTTTTTTCGTCGTATTGATCTGATATTCTCCCTTTTTCTGCAACTTTAAGATCTCCAAATTTGATTTCGATTTTATCTACAGAAACTTTTTCTCCTGATTTTCCTATGCCCATGATAACTCTTCCCCAATTTGGATCTTCACCTGCCATGGCTGTCTTAAAAAGAGGAGAATTGGCAACCGAAAAAGCAATTTTTTTTGCCATTTGTTGTGATCTAGCGTTAATAACTTTTACTGTTACAAATTTCTTTGCGCCTTCCCCATCGATTACAATTTGTTTTGCTAAATTTAATAAAAGTTTTTGTAATGCATTTTCAAAATCTTTTAACTTTGGATCTAAAGCATTGTAGACTTTACCTGCTTTAAATTTGTTTGTTGAAAAAATAGCAACCATATCATTTGTAGAAGTATCACTGTCCACTGTTATGGAATTAAAAGAATTTGAAACTGCTTTTTTTAGTAAACTTTTTAAATAAATTGATGGTATATCTGCATCGGTAAAAACAAATGAAAGCATAGTTCCTAAATTTGGTGCTATCATACCCGACCCTTTTGCTATCCCGCAAAGTCTAATGTCATGATTACCAAATTTACACTCTTCGAAAGCTAATTTTGGTCTTGTATCTGTTGTCATTATTGACGACGCAGACTTAAACCAAATAAATTTATTTTGTCTATCTCTTAATTTTTCAACTAAATTTGGAATACATTCTTTTATTTTTTGTGTCGGGAACTTCTCACCAATAACTCCTGTTGAGGCAAATAATATTTCATTTGGTTTGATTACGCTTGTTGTTCCTTCTTTTTTTTGCGCTTCTCTTAAAGTTAAATTTTTGGCAAGCGTTTTAGAAAGAGTTTCCACTCCTTCAAAACCTTGCAATCCAGTAAAAGTATTTGCATTTTTAGTGTTAACCATCAAAGCTTTTATGGATGTTTTTCTTAGCCCTTTATTCCAGGTAATAGATTCTGAACAAATTGAATTATTTGTATAAACAGCTGCGTAATTTGCACCCTCCTTAAAATAAAAGAGGGCCAAGTCATCTCTTCCACTTCCATATAAATCTGCTGAAACCGCAGAGACCTCAAGACCATCAATTTCTTGTAGTTCTTGGAATTCCCCCATTTTCGACAATTTCTGTTTGTCTTTTAAAAAATTTTTAAGGTTTATTGTCATGTAAATATCTTAATTAATCACTATATAATATATAAATTAAAAATGAATTTTATAACTACAGCATTAAATAAGTTATTTAAAAGCAGTAATCAACAGGAATTAAACAAAATTAAGCCTTTGATTCAAAAAATTAATAATCTAGAGAAAGATTTTCTAAATTTTACGCCAGAAAAATTTATTGAGAAAACAAATCAATTAAAAAAAAACATATCTGAAGGAAGGAAGTTAGACGATACCTTGCCTGAAGCATTTGCGTTGGTAAGGGAGGCGGCAAAACAAACTTTAAATGAGAGACACTACGATGTTCAACTTGTTGGTGGCGTAGTTCTTCATAGAGGGAGTATTGCCGAAATGAAAACGGGGGAAGGTAAAACTTTAGTTTCTACATTGCCTGCTTACCTAAATGCTTTAAGCGGAAATGGAGTGCACATAGTTACAGTAAATGACTATCTTGCAAAGCGTGATTCTGAGTGGATGGGAAGAATTTATTCTAAACTAGGTCTAAAAACTGGATGTATTACTAATGATCTGGACGATATACAAAGAAAAAAGAATTACGAGTCGGATATTACTTATGCAACAAATAATGAACTAGGATTTGATTATCTAAGAGATAATATGAAATATGATATTTCTGAGATGGTACAAAAAAAGAGAGATTTTTGTATTGTTGATGAAGTCGACAGTATTTTGATAGATGAGTCAAGAACGCCGCTTATAATTTCTGGGGGTATAGAGGACAAATCTGATAAATACTTCCTTGCGAATAAATTTGTAACTGTTCTCGAAAAAAAAGATTTTGAATTGGATGAAAAAAATAAAAATGCGATTTTATCTGATAATGGTATCGATAAAATTGAAAAAATGTCTTCACAATCAGGTTTATTAAAAAATAATAATTTTTATGATCCAGAAAATATGGACTTGGTTCACCATATAAATCAGGCTTTACGGGCAAATTTTTTATTTCAAAAAGATAAAGATTACATTGTTAAAGATAATAGTGTTCAAATTATTGATGAGTTTACAGGAAGGACACTAGAGGGAAGAAGATTTGGTGATGGTCTTCATCAAGCAATAGAGGCAAAAGAAAATGTTGAAATCCAGAGAGAAAATCAAACTTTGGCTTCCATTACTTTTCAAAATTATTTTAGATTGTACAACAAACTTTCAGGAATGACGGGGACAGCGTTAACTGAGTCTGAGGAATTTTTCAATATTTACAAATTAAATGTCATAAGCATACCTACCCATAAAAACATGATTAGAGATGATCAAAACGATCAAATTTTTAGAACCGATAAAGAAAAGAATTTCGCAATATTGAAAAAAGTCCAAGAATGTAATAATAGAGGCCAGCCAATTTTAGTAGGTACAACAAGTATTGAGAAGTCAGAAAAAATATCTGATTTATTAAAAAAAAATAAAATTAATCATAATGTTTTAAACGCTAAGCTCCACGAAAGTGAAGCAAAAATAGTTGCTGATGCAGGAAAAGTTAATATGGTAACAATTGCAACAAACATGGCTGGTAGGGGTACAGATATTCAGTTAGGAGGAAATAAAAATACAGAAATAAAAGATAACAAAGCAATTGATAAAGAAAAAGTAAAAAATCTCGGCGGTCTATTTATTTTGGGTACTGAAAGACACGAAAGTAGGAGAATTGACAATCAATTAAGAGGAAGGTCTGGCAGACAGGGTGACCCAGGCACATCAGCTTTTTATATTAGTCTAGAGGATGACTTAATGCGAATATTTGGAGGACAGTCTATTGATGGAATGTTAAAAAAATTAGGACTAAAAGAAAATGAATCTATTAATCATCCTTGGATAAATAAAGCAATGGAAAGAGCTCAACAAAAAGTGGAGGCTAGAAATTTTGAAATTAGGAAAACTCTTTTAAAATTTGACGATGTAATGAACGATCAAAGAAAAGTTATATTTGGCCAAAGATTAAAAATATTAAAAACAGAAAAAGTTTCAGAAATGATAGATTCATTTTTAAATGAGATAAAAGAAAGTGGTAAAACAGCCCTTGAAAACTATAAAAATAGCAATGATTTAAAAGTTTTTTCAAAACAAATAAAAACTAATTTTGGAAATATTTTCTCTGAAGACCAAATTAAGAATTTTTCAAATATGGATATAAAAGCTTTTAATACAAAAATAGATAATATTTTTAATGATATAAGAAAAGAGAGAATAAAAATTTTAGGACAAGATCAAAATAATGAGGTAGAGAAAAGAATTTTTCTGCAAATGTTAGACTTCTTGTGGAGGTCTCATCTTCAATATTTAGAACAACTTAGACAGGTAATCGGACTAAGAAGTTATGGTCAAAAAGATCCTCTTGCTGAATTTAGAAAGGAAGCTTTTGAGCTATTTGAAAATTTACTCTTAAAGGTAAAAATAGACACTATAAAGTTTTTAATGAACTTAAAGGTTGTTGTTCAAGAGAAAAAAGATGATGGCGAAAGAGAGACAAAAAATCCAATTGAAAAAAAACAAAAAGTTTCTAGAAACTCCCCATGTACTTGTGGGTCTGGAAAAAAATATAAACATTGTTGCGGAAAAGCTGCATAAATAATTAAATGAAAAATATTTTACCAAAAAAAATATCAATCTTTCCTTTGAGGGGAGCTGTTTTCTTTCCCAAAACAAGTTTACCTCTTAATATTTTTGAGGATAGATATTTAAAAATGGTTGAGGATGCTTTAAAAAATGATGGACATATTGGGATGATACAATCAAAAGATCGTGATGGTGATGTATTTAGAGTTGGTTGTTTAGGAAAAATTGATAAGCACGAAAGAACTGCTGATGGAAGAATTTTGATAAATCTAAAAGGTCTTACTAGATTTAGTATCAACAATGAAATTGAAAATAATAAAAAATATAGGGAGTTCAATGTAAATTATGAAGAGTTTAAGGGGGACATGATGTTCGGTGAAAATGAAATAAAAAAAGAATTGTTAAAAAAACTTAAAGAAGATTCAACGAAATTTTTTAATCAACAAGGAATGTTAATAAATTGGCAGGAATTTTCTAGGCTTAAAAATTTCCAACAAATTTTCACTTTAGCAATGATCTCACCATTTTCAGTCGCAGAAAAACAAAAGCTTTTGGAGTGTCCTAATTTAAATGAGGTCGCTAAAGTGCTTCATGAGATGATCAGGTTTGGTTTCTACGAGAACCAAAATGATAAAAATTCAGTAAACTAAATATAAATTTTATCTGCTAAACCGTAACAAAGTATTGCACTTAATAGTGTCAGTGTCCCTGGTGCAAAAACTTGTTCGATTGATGTTTTTTTTGTATGACCAAGTTTGTTGATGAAATGGTTGTATATACCTATAAAAAATAAAACAAAATTTTGAACAAAAACAAGGTTAAAAAAAGCCCATGTAGCCTGAACTCCGTTATCTCTGACTAAAAGTATGTATAAGGCCATTAAAATTGATCCAATAAAAAATCCTCCAAATAATCTTACTATTCCTGCTGATGTAATGTCCATTCCGTATTGTTTAATAAAAGATTTTGTAGTGATTACAGATTTAAATGCGTAAACACCGTAAGCTGCAAAGTGGACAAAAAATACAATTAAATAAAAAATGTTGTTAAATTTTTCAATCATAAAAAATTATTTTAAATATTTAAAATTAATTAGATTCCCTAGTATTTTTATTAAATGACTCAGTAAATGGTATTGGCACAACTGTCGCATTAACAGGTTTGTTGGAATATTTTTTTGGAAGGTGCACCTTATATTCTTTTCCAAAGTTACCTATTGGAAAACCATTATTGCTTAAATTTCCCTCATAAGGAACATAACCCATAGCTATATTTGTTTTTTTCTCTGGATGAAACCATGGTGAGGTAATAAATCCAACTGGTTTTCCGCCTTTGTCATTCGATATCAGCCAAAAATCATTTGCATAATCTTCTACTGGTTTTCCTCCGAGCTCTAGTCCAACTAATTGTAATTTATATGGTTTTTCACCGTTTTTAAGCTGTGTTTTCATTTTCTCTAATGCCTCTTTGCCAATGTAGTCAGATTTTTTTTCCCATTGACCTTTTCCAGATAAAGAAACTTGATAACCTAGGTTACACTGAAAAGGATTGTTTTGTTGATCCATATCTTGACCCCAAGACAATATTCCGGCCTGGATTCTTCGATGATGTGCTGGTGCAATCACCATTAGTTTGTGTTTTTTTCCAGCTTTAAGAACTGCATTCCACATATCTTCTGCATATAGAGTTGCATTTCTTAGATAGATTTCATATCCAGCTTCCCCAGAGAAACCAGATTGTGATATAACGCAATTTCTGCCGCCGACTTTAGCTTCTGCTAGTCCATAAAATGGCATATTTTCTAAATCGACTTGATCTCCTATTAAATCATTCATAAGTGCTTTTGACTTAGGGCCTTGTATTTGAACTGGGCAAGCATCAATTTCATCTATCTCTACATTAAATCTTTTATCTGCGTTAACGCCTTGTAAATAAATACCAATATCCGAATCGGATAGACTAAACCAAAACTCATCATCAGCTACCCTCATTAAAACTGGATCATTAAGAACCCCGCCTTTATAATTACACAAAACAACATAACGTCCTCTCATAGTTGAGATCTTCGTTGCGTCTCTTGTTATCACATAATCTGTAAATTTTTCTGCATCTGGTCCTTTAACACGAATTTGTCTTTCTACCGCAACATTCCACATCGTTACATGTTTTTTAATAGCTTGATACTCAACCATCGCACCACCTTTTTCTGGCCTTACATAACCTCGTGGATGATAGATGCGATTATACACTGTAGCTCTCCAACAGCCTGCTTTCATTGATAGATGCCAGTAAGGAGATTTTCTTACACGTGTTGAGATTAACAAATCAACTTTTGTAGGTCCACTTTGTCTAAGATTATATGGAACTTGTCTGTCTGATTGATCAACCGACGTTTCGTGTCTTACTTTGTCATAATTTACTTTTTCAACTTTGTAAGAGTTCGGAATTTTTTTAGGCATAATTATTATACTCTAACCATCTATTTGTTTCTTTTAATCCCCCAAAAGTATAAATATGAAAATTATTTGTTGAATCCTTAATCTTGTTTATTAAATCGTTCGGATCAGATGGTCTTAATAAATCTAATGCTTTAGAGGCATTAGATTTAAGAAAATTAATTGAATTTTTTGCTCCTACAATATTTGCAAATTTTAGAAGACTAGTTATTTTTAATGGACCAGTAATTCCAACATGAACAGGTAGTTTTTGTTTAGAGATAAATTGATTTATTGGATCGGGGTTTAAAAGCCATTGTGTGACAATGTAGTCTGCAAAAGGTTCTTTTTCTTTCATCGCTTTTTCTAAGTCTGATTCCGATATATCAGGTGATCCCTCTGGGTGTCCAGCAATTCCTATCTTAAAACCCTGAAACAAACCTGTGTCTAAAAGTTGAAGAGAACAATGGTAATCACCGATAGGTTCAGCACTGCCTCCGATTACTAAAGCCTGTTTTACGCCAAAATCTTTACACATGGTAACGTAATCTTTAAGTTGATCTAAATTCTTAATTGAGCGAGCAGGAAAATGAGGTACAGGATTAAACCCGGATTGAACTAGTTCTTTTGCCTTATTAGCAACTTCTTTAAAATCATTACCAGGCAACATAGTAATATAAACATCTTTCACTTTAGGCAAAACTGAAAGGCTTGTCTTCATTGTTATCTCTAAAGAAAAATGCATATTTCTCGGGATATACCAGGGTACCCCTCAGCGTGTCCAGAAAAATCAATACAAGAAGAGTTTGACTTTGTGACGCTATAATAGTCAAATAAGTTTTAGGGAAAAATGAAAGTACTTTGTGTCCTATACGACGATCCTAAGGGAGGAATGCCAAAAAGCTACCCTGTAGCAAGTTTGCCAAAACTAGATAAATATCCAGATGGCATGGCATTGCCAACACCTAAAGGGATTGATTTCAAACCTGGTCAATTACTAGGGTGCGTTTCTGGGGAATTGGGTTTAAGAAAGTTTTTAGAATCAAATGGCCATCAATTAGTCGTAACATCAGACAAAGATGCAAAAGGTTGTAAAGCAGACAAAGAATTGGTCGATGCTGATGTTGTTATATCTCAACCATTTTGGCCTTACTATTTAACAAAAGAGAGAATTCAGTCAGCTAAAAAATTAAAAATGGCAATTACCGCTGGTATTGGATCAGATCATGTAGATTTACAAGCTGCAATGGATAACAAAATTGACGTGGTTGAAGTTACTTATTGTAATTCAAGATCAGTAGCTGAGCACATTGTAATGATGATTTTGTCTTTAGTTAGAGATTATCACAACCAACACAATATAGTTAATCAAGGTGGTTGGAATATTGCTGATGCAGTTCATAGATCTTATGATGTAGAAGGTATGCATGTTGGAACTGTAGCTGCAGGGCGTATTGGATTAGATGCATTAAGAAAGATGAAGCCTTTCGATGTTCATCTACACTATTTTGACAGACACAAATTACCTGACTCGGTTGAAAAAGAACTTAATTTAACGTTTCATGAATCCGTAGAGTCTTTGGTTAAAGTTTGTGATGTAGTTACGATTAACTGTCCTCTTCACCCCGAAACAGAAAATTTATTTGACGACAAATTAATAAGCAAAATGAAAAAAGGTGCTTACATTGTTAATACAGCTAGAGGGAAAATTTGTAATAGAGAATCAATAGCTAAGGCTCTTAAATCCGGACAATTAAGTGGATATGCTGGTGATGTATGGTTTCCTCAACCGGCACCAAATGACCACATTTGGAGATCAATGCCAAACCACGGTATGACACCTCACACTTCGGGTACTTCATTATCAGCACAAGCTAGATATGCGGCAGGTGTTAGAGAGATTTTAGAATGTTTCTTCGATAAAAAACCAATAAGAGACCCTTACTTAATTATCAAAGATGGTCAACTTGCAGGAATGGGTGCTCATTCTTACAGCAAAGGAAGTGCGACCGGTGGATCAGAAGAAGCAGCTAAGTATAAAAAGAAATAAATTTTAAAACAAACCTTCTATCTCACCTTTATTATTTAATTTAATATTATCTGCAGCTGGATTTCTTGGAAGACCTGGCATAGTCATGATTGACCCACACACAACAACCACGAATTCAGCTCCACTGGATAATCTTACTTCTCTTATAAACAATGTATGACCAGAGGGGGCTCCTTTTAATTTAGGATCAGTAGAGAAACTATATTGTGTTTTTGCAATACAAACTGGAAATTTACCAAATCCTGCCTGCTCTATTTTTTTAACCTGTTCTTTAATTGTCTCGTTTACTTCTATTCCTTTTGCGCTGTAAATTTCTTTAGCGATTTTTTCTACTTTTTCTAAAATTGGTATTTGATCAGAATATAAATATTTAAAATTAGATTTATCACTCTTCTTGCATAAATCTACTACATTATTAGCCAAATCTTTTGTTCCGTTTCCGCCATCTAACCAATGCGTGCAGAGGCTTACTTTGATCCCAAGTTTAGTGCATTGCTCTTGGATCATTTCAACTTCCTTGTCTGTGTCGGTAATAAAGTGATTAATCGCAACTATTACTTCTAAACCAAACTTTTTAATATTATGTATATGTCTTTCTAAATTAGGCATGCCTTTTTTAAGTGCATCAAGATTTTCTTTCTTAAGATCGTCTTTGTCCACTCCTCCATGCATTTTTAAAGCTCTTATAGTAGCTACAAGAACTACGCAGCTAGGTTTAAGACCTGCTTTACGACATTTGATATCACAAAATTTTTCACCACCAAGATCAGCTCCAAAACCAGCTTCGGTAATAACATATTCGGATAGTTTTAAAGCAGTTTTTGTAGCAATAATTGAATTACACCCGTGAGCAATGTTTGCAAATGGCCCCCCATGGATAATTGCAAGATTATTTTCTAATGTTTGAACCACATTAGGCCTGATTGCCTCTTTTAACAACACTGTCATAGGTCCATTAGCTCTTAAATCTTTCGCATAAATTGGTTTTTTATCTTTAGTATAAGCAACTGTAATATTTCCAATTTTATCTTCTAAATCTTTAATACTGTTTGACAAACAAAAAATAGCCATTACTTCTGAAGCTACCGTAATATCGAAACTATCTTCTCTTGGAATGTTTGCTTTTAATTTTTCAAGATTTATTTTTATTTTTCTAAGGCCACGATCATTTAAATCAACTACACGTTTCCAAACTATATTTTCTGGGTCTATGTTTAATTTATTGCCCCAATAAATATGATTATCGATTAAAGCTGCTAGCAAATTATGTGCTGAAGTTATTGCGTGAAAGTCACCGGTAAAGTGCAAATTTATTTGTTCCATTGGAACAACCTGTGCATAACCTCCTCCAGCAGCTCCACCTTTCATTCCAAAAGAGGGTCCTAGACTAGGTTCTCTTAAACAAACAATCGATTTTTTTCCAATTTTATTTAAACCATCACTCAATCCTACTGAGGTTGTTGTTTTGCCTTCTCCTGCAGGTGTGGGTGTTATAGCTGTTACTAAAATTAAGTTACTTTTTTTTTCCTTTAATTTTTCTATATATTCCAAATTTAGTTTTGCGATGTGGTGTCCCATAGGACTAAATGAGAAAGGATTATCAGGAATATCAAATTTACCAAGAATATCTCCGATGGGCTTCATATTAGATGCTCTTGCTATTTCAATATCTGATTTTATTTTGCTCATCCTTCCTCAACTTTGTGGTGGCCTTGGTTTGAATCGCACAAACGACACATACCTTTTCAGGGTACTGCTCTACTACTGAGCTACAAGGCCAACGTGTTTAAAATAGAATTTTAGCAACGTTTTATAACAAATGATTTTAAGATACCACTCCTATCTGTAATAATAAAACTAAATAAATAACTCAATATAATTGTAAATTTAATGATAATATGAAATATACCTAGTTTAAGAGATAATAACATCGAAACTACAATGAAAAAGTTAAAAGAGTTAGTAAACCTTATAGTTGGATTTTTAATTTTACTTTTTTTTATAATTTTTAAAAAACAAGGATCTGGCAAATTTTATATAAAAGCACAAGATAATAAGTTGTTAAATAATTTTTTAAAATCAAAGATATTGGGTCAGCTATTTAAAAATTTTAGATATCTTGAAAAAAATATTGATAAAGAAATTAGTGAGAATTCAATTATTTACAAAAATGATCCAAGTCTAAGAAAATATGGAGATAGTGATTGTGGTCAAACAGAGGACGTTAATATAGAAAAACAGCAACGAGGATTAGTAGTTCCAATTATTAGAGATATTTTTAAAAAAAATGAAATTCAAACTGTTGTTGAAATTGGGACAGGAAATGGTGATGTAGTAGCACATTTAGCAAAAGAATATAATGAAAAAAAATTTATTGGCATAGATTTTAATACTGGGACTGCTAAAAAAAAACACGACTTAAAAAATTTGAATTTCATTTCTGATTACGCTTTAGATTATTTTTTGAAATTCAAAGATACAAAAATTGACTTGGTATTTGCCTCCTCAACTTTCATTTTTTTTCTGCCAAAAGAAATGGAAAAATATTTAAAAGCGTTTAGTGAAAAATGTAAATTTGTTATAATTTCAGACCCCACATGGAATGGGGTTCACAAAAAAAAATTAATTAAAAATACGTACCACTTGGAAGAAGGAGTTTTTTTTCATAACCACAAATATTATTTTGAAACTTTTAACTTTAATATTCTTGCCAACAATTTCACTCATTATAAACATGAGACTAGTTCAAGACCTGATATTTACATTAATAATGTAATAGCAAAAAATTTGAAAGATTTAGATTAAAACCTAAAAGTTATTCTACCTCTAGTTAAATCATACGGCGTCATTTCTACAAGAACCTGATCACCGGTTAAGACTCTTATTCTATTCTTTCTTAATTTTCCAGCGGTGTGAGCTAAAACTTCATGATTATTTTCAAGCATTACTCTAAACATTGCGTTGGGTAAAAGTTCTGTAACCTTTCCTTTAAATTCAATTTTATCCTGTTTAACCAAATTAATACCTTTATTTAATCCTTATTTTAATTGAATTAGCATGCCCTTGTAAATTTTCATATTCAGCCAAATTTATAACTGAAGAACCAAGTCTTTCAATCCCTGATTTAGATATTTTAATTATAGATTGTCTTTTTAAAAAGTCATATGCAGACAATCCCGATGAAAATTTAGCTGTGCCTGAAGTAGGTAATACATGATTTGGTCCTGCAAGATAATCTCCCATGGCCTCAGGTGAATATTTTCCCAGAAAAATAGAGCCAGCGTTATTTATATTTTTCAAATATTTTTGTGGTTTTGATGTTAATATTTCTAAGTGCTCGGGTGCAATTTTATTTGTTATATTTGAAATTTCGTTAGAATTTTTAGCTAAAACAGCAATTCCAAATTTTTTTAAACTTTTTGTGGCTATTCTTTTTTTTGGTAAGAATTTAATTTGAGATCCTAAGGCTTTTTTAACTTTCATAATTATTTTTTTATTATCAGTTATTAGAATTGATTGTGACATCTCGTCGTGCTCAGCTTGAGCTATTAAATCTGCTGCAATCCAGTCCGGGTTGGAATATTTATCAGCTATTATAGTTACCTCGGAAGGACCAGCAAACATATCGATCCCCACCTCTCCAAAAACTTCTTTTTTTGCTAAAGCTACGTATTCGTTACCTGGCCCCACAATTTTATCAACTTTATTTATTGTTTGAGTGCCGTATGTAAAAGCTGCAATTGCTTGTGCGCCACCTAGTTTATAAATTTTTTTAACTTTACATTTCTTTGCGGCATAAAGCACTCCAGGGTTTATATTTTTTCCTACACAAGGAACGGTTACATAAATTTCTTTTACTCCCGCAACAATTGCTGGGATACAGTTCATCAATACAGAGCTTGGATAATTGGCAATACCACCTGGAACGTAAACTCCAATCTTTTCAAGAGGCATCGACCTATAAGAAAGAGAATTTTTATAATTATCTAAAATTTTAAAATCTTTGAATTTCTGATTTTTATGAAAATTATAGATTCTTTTAAAAGCAATATTTATTGAATTTTTTGTTTTTTTATCTAATCTTTTAATTATTTTGTTTATTTCGGATTTGCTAAAAACAAGATTATTTTTTGACAATTTTTTCAATTTACTAAACCTTTTTTCATATTTAACTATAGATTGATCTTTATTTTTTTTCACATCAGAAATAATCTTTTTAACGATCTTTATTTTAAACTTATCATTTGGTTTTCTTGAATCCAAATAATTTGAAAGTTGTTTTTGAAAATTCTTTGATTTAGTAAATAATATATTAATCATTAAAAAAATTATTATTGGGTTGATTTTTGGTTTCCCATGACTCACCTAGATCTTCTAAAAAACACTCTATTATTTCAGCATTTAACTTAATCAAAATATCACCTGCAAAATTTAGTTTAATTTCGTAACTTTTATCAGACAAGCATTTACTTTCAATTGCTAAAAAATCTAAAAAACGATCCTTTTTTTTTTGGTTTATATTCTTTGAATAAACATCAAGAATATTATCAAATTTAAGAATTGACTGTATTCTTCTACTTTTTCTAAATACCCCTTTTTCAACATCCTCCCACATAAACCTGTTGAATTGTATCAAAAAAATTCTGTTTTTTTTTAAATGCGCTACATTTTTAACTTGTGTAATAGAATCTTGCAAATGTGCAGATATAACTCTTAGATCCTCTTCTGAATTTGCTAATAACTTTAAATTTTTATAACTCATTATCAAAAAATTCGAGAAATTTTTGCTTTACACTTTCTGAGTTTTTTTTCTAAATCTTCGTATCCTCTGTCTAAATGGTAAACTCTATTAATTATTGTTTGATTATTTGCAATAAGTCCTGCAAGCACTAAGCTCACCGATGCTCGT
>CABYJW010000005.1 GCA_902519465.1 uncultured Pelagibacteraceae bacterium | reverse complement strand
TCTTTTTACATAGGTAGAATTATCTTCCCAATTATAAATACTGCTTTGGTTTGTTTTAATTGAGCTCCATTCTTTTGGTCCCTCTGAAACATTTGAGTAGCGCTTAACAAACATGTCTGCATTTATAGATCTGAGTATTAGTTCCTCAATTTCTTTATTTGATGGCCAAATATCTTTTAGGAATACATCTTTTCCATTTTTGTCTTTACCTAGTGGCTCTTTATAAAGATCATGATGCATATTTCCTGCTAAAGCGTAGGCAACTACTAAAGGTGGTGAGGCTAAATAATTTGCTTTTACGTCTGGATTTATTCTGCCTTCAAAATTTCTATTTCCCGATAGAACTGAAACTGCATATAAGTTTTCTTTATGTATAGTGTCAGAGATTTCTTTGTCTAGTGGTCCGGAATTTCCAATACAAGTTGTGCAACCATAACCTACTAGGTTAAAACCTAATTGATCTAAAAATTTATTTAGTCCAGCTTTTTCTAAATAGTCTGTAACAACCTGTGAACCTGGAGCTAATGAAGTTTTAACCCATGGTTTTACTTTTAAACCTTTTTCAACAGCTTTTTTTGCTAATAATCCTGCACCGATCATCACGCTCGGGTTTGAAGTATTTGTGCATGAAGTGATAGCGCCGATTACAATATCTCCATCTTTAATTTTAAAATCTTTATTTTTTACTTTAGTTTCTAATGGAACTTTTCGTTTTGTATTCTCTTTAAATGCTTTGTCAAAATCTTTAGAAGCACTAGTTAATAAAACTTTATCTTGTGGCCGCTTAGGTCCAGAAATACTTGGCACAACTGAATTTAGGTCTAAAGATATAGTGTCGGTGAATTCTATTTTCTCATTTTGATCAGCCCACAAACCCTGCTCTTTAGAATATTTTTCTACAAGTGCGATTGTGTTTTCATCTCTTCCAGAAAATTTTAAATATTTTATTGTTTCATCATCTGTAGGAAAAAATCCACAAGTAGCTCCATACTCTGGTGCCATATTTGCGATCGTAGCTCTATCAGCTAAAGAAAGATTTTTTAATCCGCTTCCAAAAAATTCTACAAATTTACCTACAACACCTTTTTTTCTTAACATTTGAACTATTGTTAAAACTAAATCACTTGCGGTTGTTCCCTCTGTAAGTTTTCCATTAATTTCAAAACCAATCACTTCTGGTATTAACATTGAAATTGGTTGGCCCAACATAGCCGCTTCGGCTTCTATACCACCAACTCCCCAACCAAGAACTGACAAGCCATTTACCATTGTGGTGTGACTGTCTGTTCCAACTAAGGTATCTGGATAAGCAAACAATTCTCCGTTTGTCTCTGAAGACCAAACAACTTTAGACAAATATTCTAAATTAACCTGATGGCAAATGCCTGTTCCAGGAGGGACCACTCTAAAATTGTTAAATGCACTTTGTCCCCATTTTAAAAAAGAATATCTTTCACCATTTCTGTCAAATTCTCTTTGAACATTTTTTGAAAATGAATCTTTTTTTGCATAATTGTCTACCATTACAGAATGATCAATAACCAAGTCGACTGTTGATAGCGGATTAATTTTCTCTGGATCTTTATTTTTAGATTTTACAGCATCCCTCATTGCTGCTAAATCTGCCACAGCTGGAATGCCTGTGTAATCTTGTAATAAAATTCTTGCTGGTCTGTAAGCTATTTCTTGTTTTGAGCTTTTGGTTTTTAACCAATTGGCAATTGCTTCGATTTGTTTTTTGTTAACAGTTATATCGTCTTCAAATCTAAGCAAATTTTCTAATAAAACTTTAATGGATTTAGGTAATTTATTAATATTTTTTAAACCATTCTTTTCAGCTTTTGCTAGGTTAAAAAAATTATATTTTTTCCCTGATACTGTCAGTTTGTCTAGTGATTGGAATGAATTTTTACTTTTAAATTCCATGCCCTATACATAGAACAAAATTACGCAAACGATAAGCAAAAAAGACATTGTATAGTTAAAATTCGTTATAAATTTTTTACTTGTGGCAAATTTTCTCAAATATTTTCCAATTAAACACCATGTTGTAATGCTTCCAATCGCCATAAAGAAATAAACTGTAGTAACTATTATCGAATCTCTTAAATAATTGAATTGAACATCTACAAATGTTGAAACAGTTATCATGGCTACTACAACGCCTTTGGGGTTTATAAATTGAAAAAAAAATGTTTCAAAAAAACCTATTGGTTGTTTAACTTTTGTCTGATTTGTATCGCTTGAAAATGCAATTTTGTAAGCTAGATAGACTAAAAAAAAGCTTCCTAAAATTTTTATAATTAACTGCAATATTTCAAATTTTTGAAAGACAACTATTAACCCGGCCTCCATACAAATTAACATAGCTGTCCAACCAAAAATAACACCTAGCATTAAAGGTGCGGTTTTTTTAAAACCAAAATTAAAACCAGAGTGGGATGCCATTATATTATTTGGTCCTGGGGTGAATGATGTGGCTATCCCGAATAAAATTAAAGTTAAAAACTGAGGATACATTTTTATGCTATGTCTAAACCATTCTCAGTTTTTTGTGAGGGATGAACTAGAACTACTTTCCCGTCTTTTTCTATAGCTCCTAAAATTAAAACCTCAGATACAATACCGGCAATATTTTTTTTTGGAAAATTACAAACCCCGATAACTTGTTTTCCAACTAAATTTTCAGAATTATAATAGTGTGTTATTTGTGCTGAAGATTTTTTAATTCCAATTTTTGAACCAAAATCAACTTCCAAAACTAAAGAGGGTTTTCTTGCTTTAATATTTTTTGAAACCTTTAATACAGTTCCAACTGAAATTTGAACTTTTTGGTAATCATCAAATGTAATTTCGTTTTTCATATTTAATTTTTATTTTGTGTATATATAATGAGGTAACACCTTATTCTACAAGGTAAATAAATGAAATTTTGGCATTGAAAAGTGTGTTCTAAAGGTCAATAATATTTAAAATTAATAATACTAATAGAGGGGTAATATGAAAAAAGTATTTATTGCTGCAATTATGTATTTGTCTGTCTTGACTACAAATACTTTTGCAGAGGTTAAAATGGGTATAATTTTAGGATTCACTGGTCCAATTGAATCTTTAACTCCAGCTATGGCGGCTTCAGCGGAATTAGCTTTTAAAGAAGCTTCTGACTCAGGCGCGTTGCTTGGCGGAGAAACAATTAAACCTATAAGAGCGGACTCAACTTGTGTTGATTCAGCTGCGGCTACTACAGCTGCTGAAGGATTAGTTTCACAAGGTGTTGCTGCAATTATGGGAGCGGACTGCTCTGGTGTTACTGGAGCTATAGCAAGTAATGTGGCAGTTTCTAATGGAATAGTTATGATATCTCCATCAGCGACTTCTCCTGGATTAACAACTTTAGACGATAAAGGTTTGTTTTTCAGAACAGCTCCGTCTGATGCACGTGGTGGACAGATATTAGCTGACATTACTAAAGATAGAAAAATTAAAAGCGTAGCAATTACTTATACAAACAATGACTACGGTAAAGGATTAGCTGATGTTTACTCAGCAGCCGTAAAAGCTCATGGTATTAAAGTAACAACTGTTACCGCTCATGAAGATGGAAAAGCTGACTACAGTTCTGAAGTGTCAACACTAGCTTCTGCTGGTGGAGATGCTGTAGCTGTAATTGGTTATCTTGACCAAGGTGGTAAGGGAATAATCCAAGGATCACTTGACTCTGGTGCTTTTGATACATTTATTTTATCAGATGGTATGATTGGTGACTCACTTACAGATACTTTTGGTAAAAGCTTAAATAAATCTTTTGGTTCACTTCCGGGATCAATGGGTAAAGGAGCAGGAGTATTTACAAAAGTTGCTAGTGCAGCTGGAATAGATTCTTCCGGTCCATATACTGGAGAGTCTTATGATGCTGCAGCTTTAATTGTACTTGCAATGCAAGCTGGAGGTTCAACAGATCGTGGTTCAATTGCAAAAAATGTAATGTCTGTTGCAAATGCACCGGGTACTAAGATTTATCCTGGACAGCTTAAAAAAGGTTTAGATCTTTTGGCTAAAGGCAAAGCAATAGATTACGAAGGAGCAACTGCGGTTAAATTTACAGATGTTGGAGAACACGTTGGTAACTTCATTGAAAAAGAAGTTAAAGGCGGTAAATTTAAAAATAAAAAACAAAGATAAAAATTAATTTAAAAGCCCCAATGGTTTAAGCCGCTGGGGCTTTTTTTATACTCTTTTAATTTTTTCTGGTAAAATACCTTTTGGTCTGTACCTCATTATTAATAACAATCCAACTCCCATCATTAAAAATCTAAAATATGGAATACTATTAATAAGATGAACTTTTAATGCGTTAGTTTCCTCTAATCCACTTGTGAATAAATTTATTAAAAATAATGCAATTGGAGCTGCTTCAATCCATAAAAACCAAACGGCGAAACCGCCCAGTATTGCTCCAAAGTTATTCCCACTTCCGCCAACAATAACCATTACCCAAATTAAAAATGTATATCTCATTGGTCTATAGCTTCCTGGAGTGAATAAGCCGTCGTATGTTACCATCATTGCTCCTGCAATTCCTACAATTGCAGATCCAAGAACAAAAATTAATAAGTGTTGCTTAACAACATTTTTCCCCATTGCATTTGCTGCTTCTTCATTATCGCGAATAGCTCTCATCATTCTTCCCCATGGTGAGTAAAGGGCTTTTTGAGTTACAATTAAAAGAACAATTACAACAGCTGTAAAAAGTCCTGCGAAACATAACTTTACAAAAACAGTTGATGACTCGATAACTAATTGTTTTAAAGCTTGTTGTTTTTCTAAACTATTTGAAATTAAATTTAAACTTCCTTGATTAAATTTTTGAACTAAATTAATAAACCATTCTTTACCTTGTAAATCTATTTCATATGGGACTGGTCTTTTTAATCCAATTACATTTTTAACACCACGTGATAACCAATCTTCATGTTTAATTACTGCAATTACAATTTCTGAAATTAATAAAGTTGCTATTGCCAGATAATCTGCTCTTAACCCTAATGCGATTTTTCCAATAACGTATGCTAAACCTCCAGCAAAAAAAGCACCTACTATCCATGAAAAAAGTATTGGCAGACCCATGCCGCCTAAAAAGCCTGTGGTCGCTGGATTTACAGCCTCAATCGACTCTATTGCTGGTGCAGATATTAATCTTAATAAAATTAACCCAGCTATTATTACTGCCGCAATAATATAATTCCTATTTTTTGATTTAGAAAATTTTTTTAGAATTAATCTAATAACAAGTATCATTGAAAAGACTATAAAGGCACATAACAACATATCTAAACCGCCAGCTTTCCACGCCTCTTCTACGGGAGGTGCCGAAACTAAAACTGCAGCTAAACCTCCAAGAGCTGTGTATCCCATTATTCCAAAATTTATTAATCCAGCGTATCCCCATTGGATATTTGCCCCTATTGTCATAACTGCAGAAATTAAACATAAACATAAGATTGATAATGCCATGCTCCATGACTGAAGAAAGCCAACCAGAATGATTAGACCCAACATTATTGAGTACGCGGCGATTACATCTAAGTTTTTTCTCATAAAACTTTCCCTTTAAAAATGCCTGATGGTCTAAATAATAGAACTATAACTAAAATTGAAAAAGATACTGCAAACTTGTAGTCAGTGGACAGTAATTGTAAAAGTCCGTCTGGCTCTAAACTTTCTGGTAAAAGATATACAAAAAACTTTTTATATGCATACGTTAAAAGTATTTCTGAAAACGCGATAACATAACCGCCTAAAAAAGCTCCAAAGGGATTTCCTATACCTCCAACGATAGCTGCAGCAAAAATTGGAAGCATATTATTAAAATATGTAAATGGCTTAAAGCTTTTGTCTAGTCCGTAAAGAGCGCCACCTACTGTTGCTAAAATCGCTGCGATCACCCAGGTAATCATAACAACTTTTTTAGGATCTATACCTGATAAAAGAGCCAAGTCTTCATTATCTGAATAAGCTCTCATACTTTTTCCAGTTTTTGTTTTGTTCAAAAACCAAAATAAAATTGAAACAACAATTATTGTAACAAACAAAGTAATAACTTGCGTTGATTTAATTGCGAGTCCTTCATTTAATCCTGTCATTTCTTTAAACTCGTTTGCCTTTATAATAAATTTTTCACCATCAAAAAATCTTCTATCAAAAGGGCCGATAACAATTCTTACTATTGCTTGGGTAACGAACATGGTTCCTATACTAACCATAGCAAGCATAACAGGAGGACTTTTTTTCATTCTATAATAACTAAAAACTAATTTATCCTTTAGAAGTACATAAAAAATTGTAACTATAATTCCAAATGGTATGGCTATTAAAGCGGTTGGTAGAAAACCCAGACTTATTCCTAGAGATTGAAAATACCAAGTAAATAGAATTGTGAACATTGTGCCAAAAGACATTAGGTCTCCAGCAGTAAAGTATGCAAATCTTAAAATTCCATAAATTAATGAAACAAAAATAGCTCCAAGTGCTAATTGTGAACCATAAGCTAACGCGGGTACAAATAAATAATTTAAAAGTAGAATTATTGCATTTAAAAAATCCATTTTAAGCTCCTAAAAAAGAGCTTCTGACTCTTGGATCATTTAATAATTCTTTGCCCGTTCCAGAATATCTATTCTCTCCTGTAACTAAAACGTAACCTCTATCTGATATACTTAGTGCCTGTTTTGCGTTTTGCTCGACCATTAATATTGCAACATTTGTTTTTTTAACTTTCAAAATGTGATCAAACAACTCATCCATTACTATAGGCGAAACTCCTGCTGTTGGTTCATCCAGCATTAAAACAGATGGCTTAATCATTAAAGCTCTACCAAGAGCAACCTGTTGTCTTTGTCCTCCGGATAATTCTCCAACTAGCTGAGATTTTTTTTCTTTTAAAATGGGAAAAAGATCATAAATTCTATCCAAGATTTCTTGAATATTTTCATCTCTCAAGAAAGCTCCCATCTCCAAATTTTCTCTAACGGATAATCCTGCAAAAACATTGCGATTTTGAGGAACAAAAGCTATCCCTAGCTTAACTCTATCTTGAGGATTTAAACTCGATATATCTTTGCCATCTATAATTACCTTGCCTGATTTTAATTTTAGTAGTCCAAGCATAGCTTTCATGGCTGTTGATTTTCCTGCACCGTTTGGGCCCAGAATTGAAACTATTTCACCTTTATTTACATTTACAGAGCAGGATGAAATTATGTCTGGTCCAGATCCATATCCTCCTGTCATTTTTACCCCTTCAAAAAAAGCCATTAATTTTTATCCTTTGATTTTGATCCTCTTCCTAAATAACTCTCAATAACTTTTTCATTGCTCTTCACTTTGTCAGGTGTTCCTTCAAATAAAACAGAACCTTCTGAAAGAACAATAACAGGATCGCAAAGTCGACTAATAAATTCCATATCATGTTCGATCATACAAAAGGTATATCCTTGTTCTTTATTTAATCTTAAAATTGCACTTCCTATATCTTTTAAAAGAGTTCTGTTTACTCCTGCGCCTACTTCATCTAATAAAACTAGTTTGGCATCAACCATCATGGTTCTACCAAGTTCTAATAGTTTCTTTTGACCTCCTGATAAATTTCCTGCCAGTTCATTCGAGAGATGTTTTAAATTTAGAAAATCAATTACTTTCAAAGCCTTTTCTTTAACCTTTTTTTCTTCTTTTTGTACAAGACTTGGTTTAAATAAAGCATTTATTAATTTTTCACCTGATTGTTTCCCAGGAACCATCATTAAATTTTCAAGAACAGTTAGATTTGTAAATTCATGTGCAATTTGAAAAGTTCTTAAAACTCCTTTTGAAAATAATTCATATGAAGGAACGTTTGTAATATCTTCGTTGTTAAATAAAACTTTACCCTGAGATGATTTAAGATTTCCTGCAATTAAATTAAATAATGTTGTTTTGCCAGATCCATTTGGTCCAATAATTCCGGTGATAGAACCTTTTTTAATTTTTAAAGAACAATTTGATATTGCCTTTAATCCCCCAAAAGATTTAGAAAGGTTTTTAACCTGCAGAATATTAGAATTTGACTGCATAGAAAATTATACATTGTTTAATCTTTTAAGGATACTACTCAAAGATTTTGAGAAATGTCTATAAAATCCAGCTTTTCTTAAATATTTTAATGCATGTTCATTTAAACCCTTTGGCGTCTGTGAAGATTTTACTAAATGTTTTAAATCTCTTTTGGAATTTATTGATGAGTCCTCAGATAATGCAACAAAAAGAGATGTAATATATTTCTGAGCTTCATTTCTTTTGACACCTCGTTTAACTAACCAGTCAGATAATAATTTTAATAATTCATAAAAAGATGCCATTATTGAGGAAGTCACCCAGAAATTTTTGGATAGTTTCTCATTTTTAATTTCAATTACAGTTCCTAATTTATTAAAAAAATTTTTTACTTGATTATCTGGAGGAAAAATTGGAACTGGCCCCTGTTTATTGGATATTGGAGGAAGTGGTATTGCCCTTATTATTTTATTATTTTTTCCGATATATTTTTTAAGCTGAGAGAGATTTATTGTAGAAATAAAACTCACAATTTTTTGATTTTTTTTAAAATTAAGTTTGCTTAATATTTTTTTTCCAACCTGTGGAGTTATCGCTAAAAAAACTAAGCTAGATTTGTTTATTAATTGTTGATTATCTTTAGCAATAGCTACTTTTTTAAATCTTTTACTAAGTTTTTTTGCTATATTTTTATTACGCGGGGAGATATAAATTTTTTTGATTTTTAATTTAGATTTAAAAATACCTAAAATAATAGAATATGTAATGTGTCCTGTTCCTAGAAAACCAATATTCATCAATAATGCAGAATAACCAAGCAATACCATTTAATAAAGAAAATTTTAAACAAATTTTATCAAAGCAATTTGCTTGGGTAATAGTTGTATCAGTACCAGGGGCCTTAATTGCTGAATATTTTAACGTTCCATTGGCATGGTTTTTAGGTCCAATGTTAGTTACTTCAATTGTAACTTTGAGTGGTGTTAAAACAAAAATGCCAAAATTAGTTTTAAGCACAATTTTAATAATTCTTGGGCTTTATATTGGTAGCTATATCGACAAAACTTTATTTTCTCAAATCCATCAATGGATTTGGACATCATTAATTATGCTTGGATATATAATTGTAAGTGTTATTTTGGTTTCTAAATATTTACAAAAGTTTTCAGGGTATGGAGAAAAAACATCAATTTTTTCGGCTGCCCCTGGTGCTTTAGGGCCTTTATTAATTTTGGCTGAAGATGAAAAATCTGATCTAAGTAGAGTTGCTACATCTCATTTAATAAGATTAATTATTATTATAACTATTTTTCCTTTTATTGTTCACAGTCTAAACAATTCTGAAAATGTTAAAGTAGTTGAAGAAATAATAATCGAACAAAATATTTACGATCTATTTGTTTTAATTATTTTATCAATAGTTTTAATTTTAATTTTTGATAAACTTAAAATTCCTGCTGCACTTTTAGCGGGTACATTAGTAGCAAGCGGTTTTTTACAAATTTCAGAAATTGCATCATATAAACTTCCACCAAATATAATTAATTATTGTTTATTAATTCTTGGATCATCAGTTGGTTGTAGATTTGCAGACAAAACATTTAATGATATTGCCAAAAATGCGCTTCATAGTTTTATTGCAACTTTTCTATTAGTTATCCTAGGTTTAATAGCAGCATTTATTGCTGGATTAGTAATAGACAAAAATTTTTATACCTTGTTGCTTTCCTATTGTCCTGGTGGAATTTATGAGGTTGCAGTTATTGCTATATTTTTTGATTTAGATCCAGAATTCGTGTCTTTTCATCATATTATCAGATTATTAATGATTTTATTTTTTGTTCCTCTTTTGTTAAAAATTATAAGTAAAAAAAAACCCAGCTAAAAGCTGGGTTTTTTTAAATAAGAATTAACTTCTTAATAATTAGAATTTATATCCTAAAGAAATTTTAGCACCAGTAACATCTAAGTCAGCAGAAACTGAGTTAGTTGTTGTTGATGAAGCTGAGTATGTATCGTAGTCAGTTGTAAAACCTTCGATTTTATAAACGCCACGTTCTCCCATCTCACCTTTGTAACCTAAAGCATATGTTATTGCATCCAACTCTTTATTTGGATACGTACCGTAACCAGTTGAATTCGTCTGATTAACGTTAATGTCTACTTTAGATAATCCTGCTTTAACATAAACTCCGCCACCTAATAGTACTTCCGCATAATAAGTATGATGGTCTGAGATTTCTCCATTTACTTCTAGAGTTCCCGTATCATTCTCCGCAGAGTCAGCACCTTCTGTGTCTGTTCTTTTTAAAGTTCTTGAACTAATATCATGTGAACCAGGTACAAGAGCAAAACCAAGAGTTATCCTCTCAGAATCACCAAATGAATATTCGGCGTAAATTTCACCAAATCCAATATCGTTACTTGCAGTAGCGTCTTCGCCTGTTTCAGTTTCAGAACCAGACTCACTATTTGTTTCACTACCAGCTGCACCGATCATACCTAAACCACCTGTTACTCCCATTCCAAAACTTCCAGCTTGCGCGGCTGAAAATAGGAACAAACTTAAAAAAGTAGCTATGATAAGTTTTAGTTTCATAATTTATCCTTAATATTAATATTAATATAAGTCTTTTGACTTATAGGGAGGACTCATACAGGATCAGGGAGTTCAAGTAAATCTCTTCTAAATCTTAAAGACAATCAATGATTGCGTTGACTGAAAAAAGCTAGTAATTTCAATCATTTTTGATGTTGCAAATATGTTACAAGTTATTTTTATTTGATGAATTACTGAGAAAAAACACCTCTAATCCTAAGCAATTCTCTGGATAAATTCATATCCTGTTTGAAAGGTTTTCTGCCGTGAAGCCAAAAATAGTTATTTGAGAAGATTGTTGAGCCGGGTTTTAATGGAAAAGATAGTTTGTTTTTACTTTGCTCAAGCGCATCTGATAATTTTTGTAAAAAAAGCCCTTGCTCCATATTCTTAGGTTCTGGAAACTGATCAATATATGAAATGGTAGGTTTACCATCTTTGTCCTTTGAAAATACAGGGTGCTCTACTTTATAATCAATATTTTTACTTTTTGGTGATCCCCATACAAAGTTTTGTTTTCCAACGGGATCTTCGCTTAATTCTTTACAGTGCTCCCAATCATCAAGATGTAGTAAAACGCTTTCTCCCCCAAAAGTATTTATTTCTTCCATTTTAGTCATTAATACCCAATCGGTTTTTTCTTTTACAAAAGTTCCATCAGTATGAAGATCTAAATTTCTGTATGCTTTTCTTAAATAAGAATCGCTCGAGTCAGAGTGTTTGACATGGAATCTTGCATAATATTTATCGGTCATTGAATCAAAATTAGGTAGACCAACTAGATAAGCAAATGCTGTTGAAAGTTTTACGAGAAAATCTTTATCAAATTTTGAATTATTTATATTTGGTTCAATAATTGTAGTGCCTGAATTTCTATCTTTTAAAATTTGGTTTAAATTTTTACTTAAATCTCCAGAGAAAACATCATCAACACTTTTGGCTAAAGAAAATCTAGAGAATGGTTTGTACTCTAAAGACTGCACACTGTGTTTATTAAACGGGAATATTAATTTATCTAATTCAGTTTCTTGAATTTGAATAACTTTAATTCTCTTTGATATTGAGTGATCTTTTATTTCTAAACTCATTTTATTCTTGATGCTATATAATCTAAAATTACAGGATTATAATATTGAAAGCAAAGACCTGTATCCATACTGTGACCTTTTTTTATAGGTTCTGACCAGTCGTCTCCTTTTCGAATACATTTTTTTCCGTTAATTTTGAAATTTTGGGAAATTACTATTCTATTAACACTTGGAATATCATCTAACCAATCAGATAATAATCCTTCATATTTATCCTTGGGATGAGTAAATGCTAAAAGCGGAGTTTTAAGATTATTTTTAATTTCGTCATTCATCTTTTGTCTTAAATCGTGAGGTCCAGGATCTTTTTTTTTAAATTTCTCCATAGCTTTATCAACACCGTTTTTTTTAACTTTGTAATTATTAGATAATTTTCCAAAGCATGCTTGCATATAAGATATGCCACCGCCTACTTTGTCTGGATGTCTAGTCATAAACAACAAAGTGGTTAAACCCCCGCAAGAATGTCCTGTAATAAAAACCTGTTTCCTTGGAACACCTGCTTTTACAAATTTTTCTATTAGCTCTAAATTTAATTCTACCCTTTTATCTAACATATGTTTGCCTTTATAAACTTTTGGTTTAGGTTTTAAGTTCCACCAATTTTTTTCTTGTGACATATCCCCCCTAAGGTGATCGCTGCAAAGATTGTAAACCATTATTTTTTTTCCATTAACTTCTTGATCTATAAGGGAAGCATGATTCCTTAGCATAGATACCCAAGAACAACCTGAGACAAAATCATTTTTATTTTGACCGTGATTGTAAATAACAATTATTTTATTTTTGGGATCATCAATGTTGAAATCATTTTTTACGGGATGAATATTTTTTTTTGAGATAAAACCACTTTTTGTTACTTTATCATTGGGTCCAGCATAAAGAGGTGTAAGCAAAATAGAAAAAATTGTAACTAATAATATTTTTTTCATACTAATTTAATTAAAACAGTTAAAAGTATAGCAGATAGCACTGTGGGGTAGACAAGGTTTCTTTTGGTAATAAAAAATACGACTACACACACAAAAACTACAATAAATCTTAATAAATTGCTGGCATCTCCTAAGTCTCCTGCGGGAAAAACTACCACTTTAGAAATCAAGGCTGCTAGTGTTGAGTAAGCTATACAATCAAACAATCTGAAGATCTTAGAATTTTCATCAATTCTTTCTGAAAACAAAACCCCTAAAGATCTAGATAAATAAGTAGCAATAGACGTCACCGCTATAACCAAAATAATGTTAGATGATAAATCAGTCATTTATTTCTCCTGCAAAAAACGCAACTATACCAGCAGCTACGCCTCCATATAAAATACACCACTCAGGTGATACCAAATAAAAAAGAGGTCCAAGAATAGTTCCTAAAATAACAGAAGTTCCTATAGCGATATTTTTCATTGTGCCAAGCAACATGCAAAAAAAATAAATAGGATTTACAATAGCAAGGCCTATCATCATATCTTTACTTAAATAGTCAGAAACCAAGTATCCTAAAATAGTGGAAAAAATTGCAATTGACCAAGTTGCAGTTCCGATGCCCATCCAAAAATCTATTCGATTATCCAAATTGATTTTTCTATAATCTTTTTTCATTATCAACCAGGAAGAAACAGCTAAAAAATGACACGAAATATAATATTTCCACTTGGGTTGCTTTTTACTTTTTAATAATGGAAACATCGAAACTGCCATTGGAAATAAACGAGCATTTACTAACCAAACACCAATAAAAATATTAACTAAAGATGCGCCAACCAAAAAAGACTCGGCCATTACTAATTGTCCAGGTAATGCATAAGTGAAGAATGTAGAGAAGAAACTTTGTTGGAAATTAAAACCAATATTTTTTAAAAGAGCTCCTATCGCTAGAAAACTACATCCTAAAGCAATTGCCGGGCTATCAACCGATCGAACTGAATATAAACCTTTTAAGAAATATCCTGATTTTCTCATTAACCGCCGAGGAATAATCTTCCAACGTCAGGATTTTTTAATAAATCATTTCCTTCACCAACAATTGCTGTTTGGCCGGAAACTAAAACATAACCAATATCTGCAAACTCAAGACCTTTTTTTGCATTTTGCTCAACCATGATGATGGTTTTCTTTTCATTTTTTTGAAGATCTTCTAAAATTTCAAATACCATCTCAATATATCTTGGTTCTAAACCTATTGAAGGCTCATCAACTAAAAGTATTGATGGACGCATAACTAAAGCTCTTGAAATCTCAAGAAGTCTTCTTTCACCGCCTGATAAAACTTTTGCTGGTTGATTTTTTCTTTTATTTAATCTTTCATATTTTTGCAGAACTTTCTGTGCTTCTTGGTAGGATTCCTCTGTTTTATCCTTAATATATCCTCCCATTAATAAGTTTTCTTCCACTGTCATATCTGGAAATACAGAATTATCTTGAAGAATGTAGGCTATACCTACACTTTTTAATTTCTCAGCAGGAGAAAGATTTGTTATTTCTTTTCCATCTATTTCTATTTGACCTGAAAAAATATTTGTAAAACCATAAATTGAGTGAAGTATTGTAGACTTACCAGCACCATTAGGGCCGATTAGACATAGAGATTGAGCTTTATCTACAAGTAAATTGAAATCATGAAGTATTTCCATTTTTCCATAACCAGCTGATAAATTTTTAATTTGTAAATGTAAGTTTGATCCTGAAAGTTTTTGTAAATCTTTAACTTCTGGAGCTTTTCCTAAAACTTCATATTGATTTGCCATTATTGTGCTCCTAAATAAGCATCTACAACTCGCTTATCGCTTTTTATTTGTTGAGGAGAACCTTCGGCTAAAAGTTTACCATGAGCCAAACAAAAAATACTTTGAGCTAAACTCATTATAACTTTCATATTGTGCTCTATTACTAATAGAGTAATTCCATAGTCTTTATTAATTTTTATCAATCTGTCTATTATTCCATTAATTAACGTTGGATTAATTCCAGCTGTAGGTTCGTCTAATAATAGCATTTTTGGCTCATTCATTAATGCCATTGCTAATTCTAAAAGTTTTTGCTGACCAAATGATAAATCTCCTGCTCTTAAATTTCTTTTTTGATAGAGTCCTACAAAGTTTAAAAGATTTTCCGCTTTTTCGGTAAGCTCAGCAGGTATTTTTGCGAATATAAAACCTGAGTCACTAGCCTTGTGGCTAATTAACATATTTTCTACGCAATTAAGTTTAGAATAAATTCTTGTTTGTTGAAATGTTCTTAATAATCCCAGTTTAGCTACAGCAGGTACAGGCATTTCTGAAACCTCAGTATTATTAAAAACGATAGACCCTTGATCAATTGGATGAGTTCCAACGATTGAATTAAATAAGGTTGTTTTGCCAGAACCGTTTGGTCCGATTAAGCCTACTATTGATCCTTCCTTCACGGAAACAGAAATATCTACATTGGCTTTAACTCCTCCAAAAGATTTGCTTACATTTTTTACTTCTAAAAGACTCATTTTAATTCCACCTGTGATTTACGATCTTTTTCATCTATAACTTCTCCAAATCTCTCAGGGTATTTTTCTCTTAACCAACCCATTAATCCCTCTGGGAAATAAATTACAATTACAACAATCAAAACCCCTAAGGCAACATATTGCCAACCTAATATAAAAGTCCAAAGACCTTCTTTGAAGAAATGGAATAAAGTTGCACCAATAATTGGTCCCCACAAAGTTCCTTTTCCACCAAGTATTGCCATTAAGACCATAAACACTCCCATCTCTCTTCCATCAAATGCAACATCGGTTGAGTCTATATATCCAATTAATCCACCCATAATTCCACCAGCTAGGCCACAGAAAAATGCAGATACCATCCAACCAACAATTTTATACTTCATTGTCTGAATACCCATTGCTTCTGCTTTATCTTCGTTATCTCTTATCGCATTTAAAATTAATCTAAATCTAGAACCGTAAATATATTTTACAAAAATAAATGCTAGAACTAATACAAAAAAACTTGAGAAGTAGAAAAATTTTCCTCTTGCTTCAGGATCAACTATTTCTGCTGGAAAAGGTGGAGTAGTGAAGCCTTGACCAGCTCCAATAATTTCTATCCCCCCAGCAATCTCACCTGCTGCGATCCCTAAACCTAGAGTACAAATAGCAAAATAATGACCTCTTAAACCTAAAATAGCATAACCAATAGCGCCAGCGACTAATGCTGGGACAATAGCTGAAACTAATAAACCAACACCAATTCCTTGAAAATATTGTGCTGTTGTATGCACAAATGTTTTTTCTCCGCCGCTCTCTGTCCATTCTGCTAATGGAAAAAACATACCTACTTGAACTGATGCGGTTAGATACATTCCAAGACCATAGAAAAGGATATTTCCAAAACTATTGTAACCCATTTCTCCACCCTGTAAATTCCAAGTCATCGCCAGAACGATCAAGACACAAAGATATGTAAGCTGAACTTTAAAAGCAGAAAATAAATAGGGCGCGGCTAAACCTAGGATAATTAGACCAGAATATAAAATTAAATCTTTTTGTTTCATTTTTAATGATGACCTTCTTTGAAGTTTTTATAATGGTTATAAGTGCACCAAGTTCTTTTCTTAGATACTTTTTGTAATTTTTTATGAGAATATCTATCTCTCCATTTATAATCAGGGTTAGGCGCAATACCTCTTTTAACTTCTGCAGCCATAGCACATTTTAATTCCACTGGATTAAAAGGTGTATCTGAAGTTGGTGTTAAAAAAACCAAGTCTTTCATATCTGGGCAGGTAGGATCTCCGTGATTATATATACTACCTAATTTGTATTTATCACCACTCTCAGGTCCTCCAACGATCGTATTTCTAATATGACTGCCTCCGTAATTTCCTTTGTTACACCGCCAGGCAAAACCAGCCACGTGAGCTAATTCGTGCAGTGTCATAATACTTCTTTTTTCTTTTACACCAATATATTTACTTTTTAAAAATATGTATCCATGATGAACGGATCCTTGGCCACCATCTTGATGGCCAACATCGGCCCATGTAAAATAAAGTTTATTTGGATCATTAAATCCATTTTTAGAAAGAAAAGCATCTGGATAATTCATTCCATAATTACCTCTATATTCTTTATCAAAACGAACAAAAGAGATATCTAGTTTTCCATCTTTTCTCGTATCATATCTAAATTTTTGTTTTCCCTTTGTCATTTCAAAAAATTTTTCATTAATTTCCATAAGTTCGGCTTCCATTTTACCATTAATATCCCACTCCCTGTCTTTGCTATCTTTATTTAACAAGTATATGAAATGAACTTGAGGATCTTTTGTTACATCTGGCTGATCTTTAAAAAATCTGCCTGGTTTTTCGTCAGCAAACGCAGTTGAAACCATCAGCAAAGTTAAAAATAAAATAATTTTTCTCATTTTAAATACTCTCTTTTCTTTGAAAGTTTGAATCTTCTGTAAACTAATATGAAAACTAGCAGCATAAACACTGCACCAATTCTAAATTCTGTTCCTAAAATATAATCTGCAAACTCTTCAAATAATCCTAATCCCATTCCTGAAATTGCTACTGCCGGTAAATTACCAAGACCTGCTACAATAACTATCATGAAGGATCTAACTGTATAAGGAAGTCCTACATAAGGATGAAGAGTTAGAGTGATTGAAATAAGAGCTCCTGCAATCCCACATAACGCAGCATTAATGCCAAAAGTTGCAGCATAAACTTTTTCAGTATCTACACCAAGAATTTTTGCAGCTCTAGCATTTTGTGCTGTGGCTCTTATGGCTCGTCCAAGTCTAGATTTTTTCATGTAAACAACCAAAGCAATTGCATACACCAGACTTATAAAAGCAGAGAATATTTTTGAATTCGGTAGAGTAACTGAATTATCAAATAACATTGTTGTTCCATATCCAGACTGTGCAACAACTACGTCTGCGCCAAAAATAAAATTCATTAACTGTTGAAATACAATCGCAATGCCGAAAGTTGCTAAAATTGAAATAAATAGGTCTCGGTCCACAACTTTGTTAATTACTAATTTATAAAGTGCCCAACCAACGAAATACATTATAATTGGAGAAACAATAACTCCCCAAGCTGGATGAATTCCAGCAAGATACATAGTGTAGGCAATATAACCTCCAAGTATTACTAAATCGCCTTGTGCAATATTTATTATATTCATTACTCCCCACTGGAGAGCCATACCGTAGGCGATTAATGCAAATAGAATTCCTAAAAGAATTCCGTCCATTGAAGCTTGGACCATTAACATTGGGACTTGAAAAATTAAAAAATCCATAAAAAACTTATCTTTAAAAAAAATGCCCCCTAAATTTTAGGGGGCATTTAATAATATTATTTAGATATTAACTTCTTTCAGACCATTTAGGGATCGGGTGGAAGAATTTGTCTGAAGCCCATTTTGTTGGAGCAACAACTTTATTCTCACACACGTCACCTTTACATCTTACTTGGAACAATATCATTGGCTTAGCAACATTTTGACCGCCAGGACCAAATTTAATGTTTCCATAGAAAGTTTGCATATCTGTAGCTTTAAGAGCGTCTCTTACTTTATCTCTGTCAAAAGAATTTGCTCTCTCGAACGCATCTTTAAACACTAGTAAAGCGGCAGATGACTCAGCTGATTGGTAAGGTGGAGCATAACCAAATTCTTTTTTAAAGTCTTTGTCATACTTCTTACCACCACCAAAGAATTTATCTTTGTAGCTTAAGTTTTTATGCCATTGAGAAGCACACAATGCGTATTCTGAATTCTTTCCATGTTGTTTAGAAAGTTTTGCAGCATCACAATGCGTCATAGCTAACATAGGAACATCAACTTTCATTTCAGAAATTTGTCTGATTGCAGTTAATGCGCCTTTAGTATGTCCAGATACAACAAGTACATCAGGCTTAGTTGCTTTAACTTTAGCCAATGTAGCAGCCATATCATTTAGCTCTTTTGGTAATTTGTCGTCGATAATGATTTTAGATCCAGTTCTTTTTGCTGCATCCAAGATACCTAATCTCACGTCTTGTGAGAAAGCGTCTTGTTCAAATGCTTGTGCAATTTTTACTGGCTTACCACCATTTTTTTCGACTGCAAGATCGATCGCTACTTCAAGGTATTGGTTAGCAGGTGATAACACCGCGAACAAATATTTATATCCTTTTGTAAATAAAGATCTTGATGCACCATTCGCTTCAACCATAGGAATTTTATATTTCTCGGTTACTGGTGCAATAGCTTTCGTTAAACCTGAACTGTATGGTCCAAGCATATAATGAACGCCATCTTGCTTAATTAATCTTTCAGCTAACTGTGCAGCTCTTTTAGGATTTGATTCATCATCGTAATAGATGATCTCAAATTTATAACTTTTTCCCCCAACTTTTACGCCACCCATTTTATTAATTCGGTCAACAGCCATGTTGTAGCCGTTTTGAGTGTGTACACCGTTAGAAGAATATTTTCCTGTAAGAGATATCGCAGAACCTAACACGATCATATCCCCTTCAACTTTTGCAAAAGAAGAAGTGACACTTGATAGTGTTAAAGTTAAAGCTGAGATTAATGTAATAAATAGTTTTGCTATTTTATTCATTTTTTCTCCTTAATTAATTAATTAATTTGTAATTATTAAAGCAACTTTTGAGTTTTTAGACAACAGGTTAAAATGTAAAAAATTATGTTCTTATCGCGATAATTATAGCAATGATTATTAAGACACACGCTGAGATTGTATTTAAAAGTCTTGGATTACCTTTTAGCCAAGTTGAAATTTTTCTTGCAGCTAATCCATACATCATCAGACTTAAAAAATCTAAAAATATCCAAGTGAAAGTTAAAATTAAAAATTGGGAAATAATATTATTTTCAAAATTGATAAACTGTATGAAAACTGTTCCAAATGTAACTAAAGCTTTTGGACTTAGGCCTGCTACTAAAAATCCATCTCTGTACATAGCTAAATTACTTTTTTTAATTTTATTTTTTTTACCAAGTCCTTTAACTTTTAAAGTAAAAGTTTCGTAAGCTAAGTACATAATGTAGGAAATACCTGCCCATTTTAAATAAACAAAGATACTCGGGTTATCTATAAGCAAAGTACCTATTACAAATGTCACCAAAGTAGCCTGAACAGCATTAGCAGATACATCTCCACAAGCAGTCCAAATAGATTTTTTTAATCCATAGTTTATTGTATTTGTAACTATTACGACTCTTGGTGGTCCTGGTGTGATAAAAAGAAACAGTAACAATTGAACATAAATAAAGTAGTTTTCAGGAAACATAATTAAACTATATATTTTTTGATGAAAAAAAGAAGTCTTATTCCAGAAACAAGAGTTAAAAATCCAGAGCCAAAAAAATATAATGAAGATTGGATAATTTGGGCGGGTTGGGCAGATCGTATTACATTTGAGGAAATAGAAAAAAAAACAGGAAAAAATGAATCTCAAGTTATAAAAATTATGAGAAAAAACTTGAAACCTAGTTCATTTAGGTTGTGGAGGAAAAGAGTTCACAAGACGAGTATAAAACATAGGAAAAAATTTAAACTCGAAAGAAAAAAAATGAGAGAAAAAGTTAGAATAAGTGATATATATTAATTATGAAAAAAGTTGTCATGTATACTGGTAATCCTTGTCCCTATTGCGTTTATGCAAGAGCACTGCTTGATTCAAAAAAAGTTCCTTACCAAGAAATAAATGTTTGGGAAGATGAAGGTAAAAGAGCAGAAATGTTAAAAAAAAGCGGAGGAAGAACCTCTGTACCTCAAATTTTTATAGGCGATCATCATGTCGGTGGAAATGATGAACTACAAGCTGCTAACAAAAGTGGTGAGTTAG
Source organism: uncultured Pelagibacteraceae bacterium (assembly GCA_902519465.1). Taxonomy (GTDB): domain Bacteria; phylum Pseudomonadota; class Alphaproteobacteria; order Pelagibacterales; family Pelagibacteraceae; genus Anoxypelagibacter. The sequence goes on along the minus strand of CABYJW010000005.1, from coordinate 31,556 downwards.
ATAAATTATTAGCCTAAATTTCCAAGTATCGGTATAGCTTCCAATATAAAATAACCCAAAGTCTGCAACTTATTTGTAAGAATTAATATTCCAGTAATAAGCAAAATTACACCTCCAGAAATAGAGACGATACGGATATTTTTCCTAAAATTTTTAGAAAATGCTAAGAATTTGGAAATACCATAACCAGATAAGATAAAAGGTATTGCTAAACCTAAAGAATAAAAACTTAATAATAAAATTCCTTTTCCTATACTACTTTCAACTGCAGCAAGTGTTAGTATTGATCCAAGCACTGGTCCAATGCATGGTGTCCAACCAAAGCCAAAGGCAGCACCCACGAGAACGGGAAAAAATAAATTATTTGAGTAGTTTTTTGTCTGAAATCTTTTTTCTTGGTTTAGGAAATTAAGGTTTAAAATACCAATCAATTGAAGAGAAAAAATTATTATTATAATTCCTGCAATTATTCTTAGAGTATTAGAGTTTTCTAACAATATATTTCCGATAAAAGATGCCGTAGCACCAAAACTAATAAATACGAGTGAGAAGCCTAAAGAAAATAAAACTGTTTTTAAAATAATTTTTTTTTGTTTTTCAACTATATCCCCAAGACTTTCTCCTGAAATATATGAAATGTAGCCAGGTATTAAAGGCAAAACACATGGAGATAGGAAACTAATAAAGCCTGCACCAAAAGCTAAGAAAGATTTAATTAACATAATATAATGATACTATTAATATAATGATTATAAAATATTTTAGCTTTCTGCTAGGTCTTATTTGGTCCTACTCATTTATTAGAACACAGTCTATTTTTAGCAATAAAACTGCTCTTTTATTTAAATTATTTATTTCAAAAGTCTCTTGGATAACTTTTATTCTAGCTTGTTATTTTGGCTATAAAAATTTTACAATTAAATCTACTTTGATCGGAATTGTCATATCGATAGCCATTGTTCACACTATGTTTTATTTCTCAGGTAAATATTTAGAAAGTAAATTTGGTGAAAATAAATTGAAAAAAATGAAGATGGTTTTAGAATATGCTCTTGTGTTTTTTATCGTTTATTATGTTATTTTTTAATTTCTATTTTTTTAAGATGTAATTTTCTCTTAATTTCTCTACAACTTTAAATTTATTATTCTCAAGAAAATTAAGGATTTTCTTTTTTCTTTTTTTTTGAATTTCATTGTAATCTAGTAACTCAATGCAAATAACTTTAATATTTAATTTATTAAAATTTATTGTCGACATCACTTCTAATTCTAGGCCCTCAATATCAATATTTAGGAAATCAATATTATTAATTTTAAATTTTTTAAGAATATTATCTAATCTTTTAGTTTTGATAATTTTAGTTTTTAAAGTATTTAGACCAAAATTTTTTTTCATCCATAGAACGTGATTATCGCTTAAAGTATTTTGTGAGCTTAAATCATGATGGTGATACAATTTTGTTTTTTTAATCTTATTTGATAAAGCAGCACATACATTGATATCTTTCGGCCTTTTAAAATTAAATAATTGGATTGTTATTGGATTTAAGTCTATATTTAAACCGCTCCATCCTAAATTATACATTTTTCTAGTATTACTATATTTTGTGGGGTGAAAGCATCCTATGTCTACATAAGTTCCCTTATAGTTGCTTTCAAATAAATCTAAAATATTCTTTTCCTCATTAAATTGTGAGCCACCAAAAAGATATTTAAAATTTCTTACATAAATATTGTAAAAAAAATAAACAGATTTTAAAAAAGGAAATTTTTTCGCTATTCTAAGTGACTTCGATTTTGATGATGACATGTTTAAGAGTTAAGTTTTAGGTTTAAATATAAGGCATAACCCGTTATTACAAAACCTTTTACCAGTAGGTTTCGGACCGTCTTCAAAAATATGGCCGTGGTGGCCACCACATTTTTTGCAATGATATTCAGTTCTTTCGTATCCAATATGTGTGTCAGTTTTAGTCTCAAAAACACCTGGTAAAGATGAAAAAAAAGATGGCCATCCAGAGCCACTTTCATATTTCATATCTGAGCTAAATAATTTGGTGCCACATCCAGCACAATGATAGTCACCATTTCTCTTTTCTTGATTTAAGTGGCTTGAGCCCGGTGGTTCCGTACCTTCATCTTTTAAAATATAATTTTGTTCAGGTGTTAAATTATTATTCCAATTATCTTTCATATTAATTCCTATTTTATATCATTTTTGAGAAGTTAAAATGGACCAAATTGCTATTGACTTATTTAGGTTAAATCTAATATAATTTGATTTTTAGCGCTGATTTAATACAAATTGCGAGCGCTTTACAAAATCCGCTAAAGCGAATCTTTCGAGACCACCGCTTTAGTCGGTGGTTTTTTTTTACGAGTACGTAAATTAAAGCCAGGCATTTGAACTATATTGTACGCCTGACTTTCGTCGAAGTACTAAAAAAGGAGAAAAAAATGGCTGATAAAATAAAAAATCCAGAGACTATAGGTCTTCATGGTGGTGAATATAGAAGCGATCCAGCAACGACTGCTGTAGCGGTTCCTATTTATCAAACTACGTCTTACCAATTTAAAGATGCTAAAACGGCGGCAAATTTATTTGGACTTAAAGAGGCTGGAAATATTTACACAAGAATTAATAATCCCACTTGCGATATACTTGAAAAAAGAGTTGCAGCTTTAGAGGGTGGATTAGCTGCAGTTGCAGTTGGTTCGGGTCAAGCAGCTTCTGCTTTCTGTGTACAAAATGTATGTCAAGCAGGAGACAATATTGTTTCCTCAACTGATTTATATGGTGGAACAGTTAACTTATTTAAAAATACATTAAGCATGCAAGGTATCGAAGTTAGATTTGCTGATCCAAAGGATCCAAAAAACTTTGAGAAGCTTACTGATGAAAAGACAAGAGCATACTACGGTGAGTCTTGTCCTAATCCATACTTAAGAGTGTTTCCAATTAAAGAAGTTGCTGATATTGGAAAAAAACACGGGATACCTTTAATTATAGATAATACTGCTGCACCAGTAATTTGTAAGCCGCTTGAACATGGCGCAACTATAGTAATGCATTCGCTTACAAAATATATTGGAGGACACGGTACTTCTATTGGCGGAATAATTGTTGACGGAGGAACATTTGACTGGGTAAAAAATGCCAAGAGACAACCTTTGTTCAACACGCCTGATCCAAGTTACAATGGTGCTATTTGGGGAAGAGACGTTCCAAAAATGACAGGAGCTAATGTTGCTTTTGCAGTAAGAGCACGAGTTGTTCTTTTAAGAGACCTTGGTGCTCCACTATCTCCTTTCAATGCATTTCAAATTATTCAAGGCTTAGAAACCGTAGCACTAAGAATGAAACAACACTGCGCAAACGCAGAAAAAGTTGTCAAATTTTTAGAGTCGGAGAAAAAAGTTAAGAATGTAATTTATCCAACAAATCATCAGGGAGAAATAAGAGATAGAGCCAAAAGATACATGAAAGGTGGTTATGGATCTTTAGTTGGTATGGATTTGGGGAGTATAGAGGCTGGAGCTAAATTTATAGATAATTTAAAACTTCTTTACCACGTTGCAAATATTGGTGATGCAAGAAGTTTAGCAATTCACCCGGCGTCTACGACTCACAGTCAGCTAAATGAAAAACAATTGGCTGAAGCTGGTGTTACACCTGGATATGTTAGACTTTCAATTGGAATAGAACATCCAGACGATATTATTGCTGATATTAAACAAGCATTAGCTGCGTAATAAAATTTGTTAATACGTCAAGTGGCCCACTTGACGTATTAATACTTTCCTTTAAAGATCAATAATGCCTAATGTTATTAAATTAACACTAATAATTTTCTTTCTAAATATTTGCATAGCAAAATCTGGAATAGTAAAACCGAAAAGCAAAATCGCACCAGCTGAAGTAATAAAAATTCAACTCCAAAGCTTAAAAAAAAATGATACTCCCTATAAAGATGTAGGTATTGAGCAAACTTGGGAATTTGCCCACCCTGTTAATCAAATATTTACTGGACCATTAGATAGGTTCAAGCAGATGATAAAAGGTGAAAATTATAATATGCTTTTGAACCATATCAGTCATGAAATTTCTGAAGTTTATAAAGATGAGAATAAAGCTGTTTTTAAAGTCGTTATTTTGGATCAAAACAAAAAATTTTTTCAATTCAGGTGGCAGGTTGAAAAATTTTTAGAAAGTGGCCCATTACAAAATTGTTGGCTTACAACTGTGGTTTCTCAACCAATTCCTCTGGGATCTTCAACCTAAATATAGTAGATGAATTCAGTTTTTTTTGTTAATTTTCTGTTGTGAAAAAAAAATATTCCATCTTTAATATAATCAAAAACTCCTTTTCAAATAATGAAAATTGGAAAAAAATGTGGCGTAGCCCTGAGCCAAGAAAATTTTACGATATAATAATTGTTGGTGGCGGTGGTCACGGTTTGGGTACTGCTTATTATTTGGCTAAAGAACACGGATTAAAAAATATTGCGGTTATAGAAAAAGGTTGGCTTGGAAGCGGTAATACAGGTCGGAATACAACAATTATCAGATCAAATTATCTTTGGGATGAGAGCGCACATCTTTACGACCATTCTTTAAAATTGTGGGAAAATTTATCAACTGAATTAAATTATAATGTGATGTTCAGTCAAAGAGGAGTATTAAACCTAGCCCATAACGAACATGACATTAAAGAAATAAAAAGGAGAGTGAGCGCAAATCAACTCAACGGAATTGACTCTCACTGGGCAGACCCTAAAGAAATTAAAAAACTTGTGCCAATAATGAATATTAATAATTGTAGGTACCCAGTTCTTGGAGCTTCTTTTCAGCCTCGAGGTGGTGTTGCTCGTCATGATGCAGTTGCTTGGGGATATGCAATGAGAGCTGATGAGTTAGGCGTAGATGTAATTCAAAATTGTGAAGTAAAAAAAATTAGAACAAAAAATGGAAAAGTTCATGGTGTAGAAACCACTAAAGGAATTATAAGAGCAAAAAGAGTTGGAGTAGTTGCGTCTGGTCACACAAGTGTTTTGGCTGAAACAGCGGGAGTACGATTACCGCTTCAAAGTAAACCACTTCAAGCATTAGTTTCTGAACCTATTAAACCAGTTATTAATACCGTGGTGATGTCAAACGCAGTTCATGCCTATGTGAGTCAATCTGATAAAGGTGAATTAGTTATTGGTGCAGGTACTGATGGTTATAATTCATTCACACAAAGAGGAGGTTACAATATTATTGAAGATACAATTAGGTCAATCGTTGAACTCTATCCAATTTTTGGAAAAATGAAAATGTTACGTCAATGGGGTGGTATCGTTGATATTTGTCCAGACGCTAGTCCAATAATAAGTAAATGCGAAGTTGAAGGATTGTATTTTAATTGTGGATGGGGAACCGGTGGATTTAAAGCGACTCCTGGAAGTGCAAATCTATTTGCACATACAATAGCAAAAGATAAAGCCCACTCAATAAATGCTCCTTTTAGTTTGGAGCGTTTTGTGAGTGGAAGATTGGTTGATGAACACGGGGCTGCGGCTGTAGCACATTAAAAATGCTTTTAATTAAATGTCCTTACTGTGGAGAAAGAGATCAGTCTGAATTCACAAATGGTGGTGAAGCGCACGTCACAAGACCAAAAAATCCAGAACAAGTAACTGATAGAGAATGGGCTGAATATGTTTTTATAAGATCGAATCCAAAAGGAATTTATTATGAACGTTGGGTTCACACGCACGGATGTAAAAAATGGTTTAATGCCGTCAGAAACACATCAACTGATGAAATATTATTAACTTACAAAATTGGAGAGACACCACCACCAATTAAAAAATTCCAAAATACACTTAAATCTCCATCAGGAGAACCCGATGTTGGGTCTGGAAATTTTACGGTGAAAAAACTATGAAAAAAATTAAAACCCTTTTTTTAATCACGTTTTTTTTCTCTTTGTTCTCTGTAAATATAAGCGCAGAAAAATCTAATGAAATAGAAACTAATAAAGTCATAAGTAGTGAGGTTTCTGATCAATTAAAAAAGCTTCTGGACCTTTATAAAGATGGTGTAATCACCGGATATGAATATGAAAAGGAAAAAAAGAAAATACTTAATTAGAAAATATGACTGATAATAAAATTTATTTTAAATTTGATGGAAAGAGATATGGTGGTAACAAGGGTGATACAATTGCCTCTGCTCTATTAAGAAATAATGTAAAACTTGTTGGAAGAAGTTTTAAGTATCATAGACCAAGGGGTATTTATACTTGTGGAATAGAAGAGCCAAATGCTCTGGTACAGATAATAAATGAATATAATGAGCCAAATGTAAGAGCTACAGTTAAAAAAATTTACGAGGGAATGGTCGTTAAAAGCCAAAACCGTTGGCCTTCGCTTAAAACGGACTTTGGCTCAGTTAATAACCTTTTATCTCCAATATTTTCAGCAGGTTTTTATTATAAAACATTCATGGGACCGAAAGGTTTTTGGAAAAATCTTTATGAACCATTAATAAGAAGAACAGCTGGATTGGGCAAACCTCCTCGTGAATTTAAATCAAAAAGTACACATCTTCATCATAATATTGATATTTTGATAGTAGGCGGTGGTTTATCCGGTTTGCTCGCAGCTAAAAAATTAGCAGGAACAGATAAAGATGTATTGCTTATTGAAAGGGAAAATGAGCTTGGAGGCATTCTAAAAAATTCAAACAAAGTTAAGTCAGTTAATGATCAGAAAACTTCGGAATGGCTTGAAAAAACTGAAAGGCTATTAAAAAATTCAGCCAATATAAAAATTTTAAAAAATACAACAGTAACCACTTATAATTACAGTAATCATCTTACTGCAATTGAAGACAGGTCAGTTGGAATTGAACCTGATAATAAAAAATCTGAGTTAGTTCTTCATAAAATTAGAACTGAAAACACTATTTTAGCGAATGGGCATATCGAAAGATTTTTATCTTTTAGAAATAATGACTTGCCTGGTGTAATGCTTGCTGCATCTTTTGAAAAATATATTCAAAGATACGATGTTGTCCCTGATAATAATCCTGTTATTTTTACAAATAATTCCTCAACTTTTAGTCTGCTAAAATTATTGATAGATCGTAAAAGCATGCCAAAGGCATACGTAGATGTAAGAGATTTAAAAAAAATTGAGAAAGAAACCTTAGATTTATTAGAAGCTTATAATATTCCTTTCTATCCGAAATCAGAAATTGAAGGTTGTGACGGTAACAGTGGGATTAAAAATATTAGCGTGAGAACAAAAAAAAATAAAATAATAAAAATAAAAGCTTCAATGCTATGTGTTTCTGGTGGTATCAACCCTGATATACATCTTTTTACTCAATCAAAAGGTTTAGTGAAATGGGACGAAAAAATCTTAACCTTTAAACCAGAAAAATCTTTTCAAAAGACAATTACATTAGGCTCAGTGAGTGGAAATTTTATTTTTAAAGATATTATTGATGAAGTTAATAAAAAACTTAATTTCATTGATGGTGTAAATGATATTGACCTTAAGATAGAGGTCAATGGCTCTGAAGAATTTAATATAAAAGAGATATGGGAGACGAAAAACAATAATAATTCATTATGGTCAAAATCTTTTATAGATTTACAAAATGATGTGACAACAAAAGATTTAACACAAGCGATTAGGGAAGGTTTTGATCGTATCGAGCACTTAAAACGTTTTACTACAAACAGCATGGGAACGGATCAAGGAAAAATTAGTAGCATAAATGCATTAGGTATAGTCTCAAAATTATTAAAGAAAAGTGTTTCTGAAGTTGGCACAACAACTTATAGACCGCCATATAACCCGGTAAGTTTTTCTGCCATCGCAGGAAGGAGTACTTATGAGTTTTATGACCCTGAAAGAAAAACTCCAATTCACCCATGGCACATAAAACATAATGCAGTATTTGAAGATGTAGGTCAGTGGAAAAGGCCCTGGTATTACAAAAAATATGAAAATGAAACCATGAATGAAGCTGTGCAAAGAGAATCTAAACAAGTGAGAGATTCAGCTGGAATTTTAGATGGAAGCACACTTGGAAAAATAGAAATAAAAGGTAAAGACGCACTTGAATTTGTAAATATGATGTACACAAATAGTTTTACAAAAATGAAACCAATGAGCGCGAAATATGCGCTAATGCTTGGTGAAGATGGTATGGTTAAAGATGATGGTATTGTTTGCAAAATAAATGACAATCATTTTATTACTACGACTACATCTGGCGGAGCTGCAAATGTTTTATCTCACATGGAAGAATTCGCTCAGACAGAATGGCCAAATTTAAATGTTTACTTAAATTCAATTACCGAACAATTTGCTACTTTTAATATTAGTGGTCCTAAATCAAGGATTATATTAAGCAGAGTGTTTAATAATATTGATTTTAGCAATCATAAATTTCCTTATATGACTTTTAATACTTTTGATTATTTAAATTATAAAGTAAGAATTCTAAGAGCCAGTTTCACGGGTGAACAGGGTTATGAAATTTATGTTCCTCCAAAATATGCTTTAACTCTTTGGGAGAGAATCTTTTATTACAGCAGAGATGTTGATTTGGTTCCGTATGGAACAGAAACTATGCATCTATTAAGAGCCGAAAAGGGTTATATAATTGTTGGTCAGGAAACTGATGGAACGGTTACACCGTTAGATTTAAATTTAAATTGGATGATAGGGAAGAAAAAAAAGGATTTTATCGGCAAAAGATCCTTAACAAGATCAGATATTATTAAAGGTGATAGGAAGCAATTAGTTGGTCTGGTCCCAGTAGATAAATCGTATGGTATTGAAGAAGGGCAACACGTTATAGAGGACAAAAATATTCCATCACAAATAGATAAGCCAATTAAAATGTTGGGACAGGTTACTTCGAGTTATTTTAGTCCGACTTTAAATCATTCAATTGCAATGGCTTTAATAAAAGAGGGTAACAGAAAAATAGGTAGTCAAATATACGTTTCAACTTCAAATATGAATGTTATACCTGTTGAAGTAGTTAAGCCCAGTTTTTTTGATCCTGAAAACAAAAGGCTGCTATCATGACAAGAACTTTTTCGGGAGATGGAATTTATATTGCTCAAAGAGACTTTCAACAAATTCTTTTAAGAGGAAAAGGTGATGGTCGATTTGCAGAAACTGTGAACGGAGAAATATCTCTTTTGCCGCCTAAGGATAATTTAAGGATGATAAGTAATGAGAATTATCTTTTTGCAAAACAGTCTTTTGATCAATGGAGTTTAATTTGTTTAAAAAATAAAGAGGAAGAGGCGTTATCAAGAATGATAAATACTATGAATTCGAATGATGAACTGTTAGCTTCAGATTGTTCTTACGGGCAGGTTTATTTTGAATTTAGTGGTGATAAAATGAAAGATTATTTAAATAAGCTGACACATTTTGATTTTAGATCGAAAAAATTTCCTCCTCTGACAATCGCACAGACCTTAATAGCAAGAATTGACTGCACAATTTACAATCTTGAGGACAAATATTTAATTACATGTAATAAATCGTATGAAGATTATTTTAAAAAAAGATTGCAAGACACAATAGATTTATAATGAGCAAACAAAAAAATGTATTAGGTGAGAATTTAGAAAGTTGTTCAACCGATCCAATAACAGGATGGTTTAGAGATGGTTGTTGTAACACAGATAAAAACGATAGAGGACTTCACACAGTTTGCGTAAAGGTAAATGATGAATTTTTGAAATGGTGCAAAGAAGCTGGTAATGATTTAATTACTCCTCATCCTGAATTTGGTTTTCCAGGGTTAAAAGATGGAGATAAATGGTGCGTTTGTGCTAGCTGGTATGCAAGAGCACTTGAGGCAGGAAAAGGTTGTCCAATATTTTTGAAAGCAACTCATGAAAAAACTTTAGAGTTGGTTCCAATTGAAAAATTAAAAGAATTTGCTGCAGATCTTTCTTAGATCTACATATCGATTATCATTGTATCTTTAGATCCGCCACCTTGAGAACTATTTACAATCGTACTTCCTTTTTTTAATGCCACTCTTGTTAGTCCACCTGTAGTGACCCAAGTTGATTTTCCTGTTAGTATGAATGGTCTTAAGTCCAAATGTCTTGGCTCAATACTATTTTCTGTGATTGTTGGTGTTGTAGAAAGAATTTCCAAAGGTTGCGCTATATAATTTCTTGGATTTTTTAAAATATTTTTTTTCATTGCTTCTCTATTTTTTTTAGAAGCATGTGGTCCAATTAAAATACCATTACCACCAGAACCATTTGTTGGTTTTACAACAAACTTAGAAATATTTTCAATTACGTGCTCTCTGTGAATTTTTTCACTACAAAGTAAAGTTTCAACTTGTTGTATTTTCGGTTGCTCACCTAAATAATAAACTATCATTTTATCAACATAAGAATAAATTGCTTTGTCATCGGCTATCCCTGTTCCTGGAGCATTTAAAATTCCTACGTTACCTTTTCTCCAAGCTTTAAATAATCCCGGAACACCTATCAATGAACCTTTATAAAAAGCCTTAGGATCTAAAAATGTGTCATCAAGTCTTCTGTAGATACAATCAACTTTTAATTTTCCTCTAACTGTTTTCATGTAAACAACATCTTTCTCAACGAATAAATCTTTACCTTCAACAAGAGCTATACCCATTTGCTCAGATAAAAATCTATGCTCAAAATATGCGGAGTTTGCTCTTCCTGGGGTTAAAACACACATGTGAGGATCTTTAGTTTTTTTTGGAATACACTCTAGCATGCAGTTATAAAGTTTGTTTGGGTATTGGTGAATATCTGAAACTTTATATCTAGTAAATAATTCAGGGAAAACATCTCGCATAACCATTCTATTTTCAAGCATATATGAAATTCCTGAAGGAACTCTTAAATTGTCTTCTAAGACCAGGAAGTCTCCTTTAATATTTCTAATTAAATCTATGCCAGAAATATTTGACCAAGCTTTGTGTTTTGGAGAAAAACCATCACACTCTTTTAAATAATAAGGAGAGTTAAAAACTAATTCTCTTGGAATAACATTATCTTTAAATATTTTTTTATCATTATAGACATCATCAATGAAAAGATTAAGAGCCTTAACTCTTTGTAATAATCCTTTTGATACTTTAGACCAATCTTTTTTTGGGATAATTCTTGGAATTATATCAAGTGGCCACTTCTTTTCTTGAGCTTTTTTTCCAGAAGAATAAACACGAAAATTAATTCCCCTAGCACTGATTGTGCTTGCACAATTTCTCTCGATCTCTTGAAGTTTTTTGCTGCCTATTTTTTCGAGTATATTCGAGATTACCTTAGCTTGTTTTCTAAGCTTATTATCTTCACCTAGATATTCATCATAGGTATTGTCGGAATCATATTTATCCCATAGTGACGCCATTAACATTCCTTCATTGTTTACAATTTAACGTTACAAGCAATTGCATTAATTAGATAGCTGACATGTAATAATTAATTTGAATGTTTAACATTTTTTAATTAAGTATTCTATCATGACATATTGTATCGGAATAAAAACTAAAGAGGGTTTAGTATTTGCCTCCGACTCAAGAACAAATGCTGGTATGGATAATGTGAATATCTATTCTAAGATGTTCACTCATGATGTTGATGATAGAACGATATTCATAGTAACTTCAGGGAATTTAGGTACATCTCAAGCGGTCTATAAATCTTTAGAAAAAGATTTAAAAAGTAAAAATGGTCCGAATCTTAATACATGTAAAGATTTCGAGCAGATCGCGACTTATTTGGGTAAATTAAACATTAAACATTCATCGCCAGATGGTGTTAACACAGACATTCTTACTCTTGGAGCTACGTTTATTGTTGGTGGCCAAATTAAAGGTCAACCTCAAGAAATTTATTTAGTGTATCCGCAGGGAAATTTTATTAGACCAGCTGATAGCAAACCATATTTAGTAATTGGCGAGGTTAAGTATGGAAAACCAATTCTTGATAGAGTAATAACGCCAAGTGTGAAAATAGGTGATGCTTCAAGATGTGCTTTAATTTCAATGGACTCGACTTTAAAAAGTGATTTGACTGTGGGACCTCCGATAGATTTTGCTATTTACAAAAAAGATTCAAACAAAATTACTTCTTTAAAATGTTTAAGTACTTCAGACGAAGACTACGCCAAAGTCTGTAATCAGTGGTCAGATAAAGTTGTTAAGCTATTTGACACATTTCCAAGATTTGATTGGGAAATATAAATAATAAAGTTTCCAAATTTAATTTATGAAAACTGCTTTAATATTTGGCTCATCAGGTTTAATTGGAAACGAGTTATTTAAAACTATTCTATTAAATAATTCTTATGATAAAATTAAAGTTTTTGTTCGCTCAATACCCGAAGTCAATAATCCAAAAGTAGAAATTATTAAGACTGATTTTTCTAATTTAGAAAAATATAAAGATAAAATAATTGGAGATGATTGTTTTTTTTGTATTGGTACCACAAAAAAAGACACTCCTGATCAAAATGAATACAGAAGAGTTGAATATAATATTCCAGTTGATGTTGCGAAAATAGCAAAAGCAAACTCTATAAAATCTTTTTACTACGTCTCATCTATTGGCGCTAATCCAAATGCATCAAGTAATTATTTAAAAAATAAAGGCCAAGTGGAAGGGGAATTAAAGAATTTAAACTTTTCAAGGCTTGCTATCATTAGACCGTCTTTATTAATTGGTAATAGAAAATCATTTAGGTTAGGTGAAGTAATTTTTACCCCAGTCATGAATACACTTACTCTATTTGCTTTTGGAGGTTTAAAGAAATACAAACCTATAAAGATTCAAAATGTTGTTAAAGCAATATTGTACATATCTAAAAATGTTTCAGATAAAATAGTCTTTGAGTCAGATGAGCTTGAGAGAATAGCTAAATCAAATTAATATCTAAAAATGTAGCGTTTAGTATTCAAACCGTAAAAGATAATTGCCAAACTAATTATAACTCCTCCAATAATTGTGTTATTACTTGGAACCTCATTAATGCCTAATAAAGGAAGCCAAACCCAAAAAATTCCACCCAAAATTTCTGTGAGTGATAGAAGAGTTAGATCGGCAGCTGGTAGATATTTTGATTTTGCTGAATATAAAATAAGTGCTGAACAAACTATAAATCCATGTAGTGACGAGAGTGAAGTATTTTTTAAAGTCATAAAAATATTACTATCATTAAAAATTAAAACTAAAAAAGAAATGCTTGCTGCAAATAATCCAGCTATAGATACAGTTGTTAGTTTTGGAGTATTTTTTTTATATCTTAGTGTAACTGTAAATATTGCAAACCCTAAAGAAGATATTAATCCATTAACAAGACCAAACAGTGTTCCAGTTTGAATACTATCAAAACACATAAATATTATTCCAGCTGCTGCAATTGTTATGGCTATCAAAGTGGTTTTAGATATTTTTTCGTTTAAAACAATATAAGCAATTATTGCCGCTAAAAAAGGTAATGCACCTAACATCAAAAGAGTAACAGCAGCTGAGGTTGTTGTTAATGAGAGAATAAAAGTTATGTTAGCAACACCAAGACTTATTCCTCCGATTAATCCTGATGTGCCTATTTTGTTATAATTATTAATAAACTTTGTGCCTTCGACTAAAAATAAATAAAGATTTAAAATTAAAAAAATTGCTAACCCTCTTATTAAAGAATACTGCCATGGAACTAGCTCGGCATTGTCCATATTTCTTACCACTAATGGACCGAAAGACCAGATTAACCCAGCCAACAAAACAAAAAACATAGCTGAGCTAACTTTATTTTTTGACATTACATATTACCGTACTTGGGTCCGCCGCCACCTTCAGGGGCAACCCAGGTAATATTCTGAGAAGGTTCTTTAATATCGCAGGTTTTGCAATGAATACAATTTTGTGAGTTGATTACAAACTCATTTTTTTGAACTTCGTAAACACCAACAGGACAATATCTTTGTGCGGGCTCATCATATTCTCTTAAATTATATTGTATGGGTAGATATTTGTTTTTTAATTTAAGATGTACTGGTTGATTTTCAGTATGATTTGTACCTGTTAAATATACCGAACTTGTTTTATCAAAAGTTAGTTTTCCGTCAGGTTTTGGATATTCAATTTTAGGCATTTGATTTGCAGGTTTTAAAGCTTCGTGATCTGCGTGTTTATGCTTTAATGTGAAAGGTAATTTTCCTCTAAATAAAATTTGATCAATACCTGTAAAAATAATACCGAATAATAACCCCCAGCTAAAACTTGGTTTAACATTTCTAGCTGCATGAAGTTCTTGGTATACCCAGCTTTTTTTAAATAATTCTTCGTATAAAGATAATTTTCTTTTATTTTTAATATGTTCAACAATAGTTTCAGCAGCTATCATCCCGCTTTTCATTGCTGTGTGAGTTCCTTTAATCTTGGGCATATTTAAAGTTCCTGCATCGCAACCAACTAATAATGCTCCGGGCATATACATTTTTGGTAAACTTTGAAGACCACCCTCAATTAAAGCTCTGGCACCAAAAGAAATCCTTTTTCCACCCTCAAACATTTTTCTTATTGCTTTATGTGTTTTAAATCTTTGAAACTCATCAAATGGAGATAAGTGTGGGTTTTGATAATCAAGTCCAATAACATAGCCAAGGAAAATTTGTTTATTCTCAGCGTGATAAATAAAACTTCCACCGTACGTTTTGCTATCTAAAGGCCAGCCTGCAGTATGCATTACTAATCCTTCCTGATGTTGTTCCTCACTAACTTCCCAAATTTCTTTTAGCCCAATACCGTATTGTTGTGGATTTTTTCCTTCATCTAAATTAAATTTTTTAATTAATTGTTTGCCTAAATGTCCTCTGCATCCTTCTGAAAAAACTGTAACTTTTGCATGAAGCTCCATTCCTTCTTGGTATCCATCTTTTTTATTACCCTCTTTATCTAATCCCATATCCAGCGTTGCTACTCCTTTTACGGAGCCGTCTTCATTATAAAGAACTTCGCTCGCAGGAAATCCTGGAAAAATTTCAACACCTAGCTTCTCAGCTTGTTCCGCGAGCCATCGACAAAGATTAGCAAGGCTCACAATATAATTATTATGATTTTTTTGTACCGCGGGTAAAAGCCAAGTAGGCCAACTTAAAGATGATTTTTTTCCTAAAAATAAAAATTTTTCTTTTGAAACTTTTGTTTTAACAGGGGCACCCTGTTCTTTCCATTTTGGCAATAGCTCATCAAGAGCTCTGGTTTCTAAAACATTTCCACTTAATATGTGAGCACCAACCTCAGCACCTTTTTCTAAGATACAGATATTTAATTTTGGTTCTAGTTGTTTTAATTTGATTGCTGTAGATAAACCTGATGGTCCAGCACCAACTATAACTACATCGTATTGCATTGTCTCTCGAGCCATGCAGGGACTATATCAAAATAATTATTTTTGGATAGTGTTGAGTTTATTTAACTCGGAAAGGAACTCGGGAAGGGCTTTGAATAAGTCTGCTTCTAAACCATAATCAGCGATACTGAATATTGGAGCTTCACCGTCTTTGTTGATTGCGACAATTATTTTGCTCTCTTTCATTCCAGCTAAGTGCTGAATCGCTCCTGAGATTCCAACAGCAATATATAAATCTGGGACAACTACTTTTCCTGTTTGACCGACTTGATGATCGTTACTTATATAACCAGCATCAACAGCTGCACGTGATGCACCAACTGCTGCATTTAATTTATCAGCAATATCATTAATGAGTTTAAAATTTTCTCCACTTTCTAATCCTCTTCCACCAGACACCACTATTCTAGCAGTTCCAAGTTCAGGTCTTTCTGATTTAGTCTCTTCCCTTTTGACAAACTTTGAAAAATTAGGAACATCAACAGCGTCTACTTTTTCAACTTGTGCAGAACCTCCTGTTTTAGGTGCGGGTTCAAAAGAAGTTGGTCTAATTGTTACGCATCTCTTTTTATCATTACTTTTTACTGTCGCAAAAGCATTACCTGCATAAATTGGTCTTACAAAAGTATCGGGTGAATTAACTTTTATTACATCGCTTACTTGTGATGTGTCTAACGCAGCGGCAACTCTTGGCATAAAGTTTTTTCCAAATGTATTTGCTGATGCAACAATATGATCATATTTATCTGCATTCTTAGTTACTAAAGGTGCTAAATTTTCTGGTAAATAGTTTTGATAATTAGGTGAATCGCAGAGTAAAACTTTTTTGACTAAAGGAACTGCAGCAACTTCTTTTGCAACACTTTCGCATCCACTGCCAGCAACCAATACATGTACCTCAGCATCGATTTTTGATGCAGCACTTATTGCATTTAAAGTAAATGGTTTAAGGTTTTTATTATTGTGTTCTGCTATTAATAATACTGACATTAAATTACCTTCGCCTCATTTTTAAGTTTGCTTACTAACTCTGCTACATTTGCAACTTTAATTCCTGCTTTTCTTTTTGGTGGTTCCTCTACTTTTAATTGCTGAACTCTATTTGTAATATCTACTCCTAAATCTTTTGCAACCATTTGATCAATTGGCTTTTTCTTAGCTTTCATTATATTTGGTAAAGAGGCATAACGTGGTTCATTTAATCTTAAATCACAAGTTACAACAGCAGGTAAATTAACTTCGACTGTTTCTAAACCTTCGTCAATTTCTCTTACAATTTCCATGCTTTTATCTTTTAAAGTTACTTTTGAACTAAAAGTTGCTTGAGGCCAATTCAACATCGCGGCAAGCATTTGTCCTGTTTGATTACAATCATCATCGATTGCTTGCTTGCCTAAGAAAACCATATCTGGTTTTTCTTTCTCAACAACTTTTTTTAAAATTTTTGCAATACCTAGCGGTTCTATATATGTATCAGACTTAACGTGAATTCCTCTATCTGCTCCAACTGCTAAAGCTTTTCTAACTGTTTCCTGTGCTTTATCATCGCCGATTGTAACTGCAACAATTTCTTTAACTTTTCCAGACTCTTTTAATTTAACGGACTCCTCAGTTGCGTTATCATCTGGTGGGTTAGTTGACATTTTTACGTTGTCTGTGTGAACTCCAGAGCCATCTTCTTTAACTCTGATTTGAACGTTGTAATCAATAACTCTTTTAACAGCGACTAAAATTTTCATTTAAGCTCTAAGTAATTTATTTTCAGAGTCGTAAGGAGAGTCTTCGATAATAGAAACTTCATGCATTTTACCTAATATATCTATTTTAAGTTTTTGTCCAACTTTTGCATATTCAGGTTTTACCATTCCAAGAGCAATAGATTTTTTTAATCTAAATCCGTAATCTCCCCCCGTTGCCCTACCGATTACAGATCCATTTTCGTAAATTGGATTGTTCCCAAGTACATCGGCATCTGAAACTCCGTGAATTTCCATAGTTACCAATTTATTTGAAAAACCTTTCGCTCTCCATTGATCCAGTGCCGCACGTCCAATAAAATCTCCTTTATTAGGATGAATAAATCTATCTAAACCTGACTCGTATGGAGCATATTCAATTGAAAGTTCTGTACCCACTAACTTGTAAGATTTTTCAACTCTTAAACTATTCATTGCTCTTATTCCGTAAGGTTTAAGATTAAATTCTTTTCCAGCTTCCATAAGTTTATCAAATATATGATTTTGATATTCGATTGGATGATGCAATTCCCAACCAAGTTCGCCAACAAAATTTACTCTCATAGCATTACAAGGTGCTAAACCAATATTTATATTTTGTGCACTCAGCCATTTAAATTTTTCATTAGAGAAATCTGTTTTTGAAACTTTTTGCATTAGTTGTCTAGCTTTTGGACCAGATACAACAAGTACTCCCATGCTATTAGTTAAGTTTTCATATTGTACTGTTCCGTCTTTTGGCATCCATTTGTGGATCCAATCATGATCTAATCTTTGATATGCGCCAGCTGAAACTAAATAAAAACTATCTTCAGCTTCTCTCATAATTGTAAATTCAGAATGTACTCCACCTTTTGTATTAAGTGCGTGGCAAAGATTTATTCTGCCAATTTTCTTAGGAAGTTTGTTCGCTACTAGTTTGTCTAAAAACTCTTCAGCTCCTGGGCCTTTTATTCTACATTTACCAAACGCAGACATATCTAATAGCCCAACATTTTCTTTAACGTTCTTGCATTCTTTCTCCACACTTTTAAACCAATTTGATCTTCTAAATGACCAATCATCTTCTTGTTTCTCTCCGTCAGTAGCAAAAAAATTTGCTCTTTCCCACCCAAACTTTTGACCAAATACTGCGCCCAATTTTTTTAATCGGTCATAACAAGGTGCTTGTCTTAACGGTCGTCCTGCCTCTCTTTCTTCGTCTGGATAATGAATTGTAAATACATTTGCATAAGCTTCTTCATTTTTTTCCATTAAATAAGATTTAGTTACGTAAGATCCATATCTTCTAGGATCTACTCCAAGCATATCAATTGTTGGCTCTCCATCTATCATCCATTCGGCCAACTGCCAGCCTGCACCGCCTGCTGCAGTTATTCCAAAACTATGTCCGTCATTAATCCAAAAATTTTTCAGTCCCCATGCGGGTCCGACTATAGGATTGCCGTCTGGTGTGTAACAAATTGCGCCGTTATAAACTTTTTTAACTCCAACTTCAGCAAATGCGGGTACTCTTTTAATTGCTCCTTCAATATGGGGAGCTAAACGATCCAAATCTTCCTGAAATAATTCATACTCACTATCTTTCGATGGTCCATCAACATAACAACATGGTGCACCTTTTTCGTAAGGGCCTAAAAGAAATCCGCCTGCTTCTTCTCTCATGTACCAAGCATTATCACTATCTCTTAGAACACCCATTTCAGGTTTGCCCTCTTTTTTTCTTTTCTGAACTTCAGGATGTGGTTCTGTAACTATGTATTGGTGTTCAACTGGAATTGCGGGGATTTCAATACCAACCATGTGTCCTGTTTGTCTTGCAAAGTTTCCACTACAAGAGACGACGTGTTCACAAGAAATTGCACCCTTGTCAGTTTCTACAGTCCATCCATCTTTTGTTTGCTTAATTCCTAAAACTGTTGTGTTTCTATAAATTTCTGCTCCATGATTTCTTGCGCCTGTTGCTAACGCTTGAGTTAGATCTGCAGGTTGAATGTAACCATCTTCCGGATGTTGTATTGCCCCTTCAAGTCCCTCAATATTACATAGAGGCCAAATTTCTTTAACTTGCTCTGGTTTTAGAAATTTTACTTTTACACCAATTGTTTTTGCAACACCTGCGTACTGATGATATTCGTCCATTCTATCTTTTGTTTGAGCTAAACGAATATTTGAAACAACACTAAAACCAACTTTCTTACCCGTTTCTTTTTCTAAAGATTTATATAATTGAACTGCATATCTATGAAGTTGTCCTACTGAATAACTCATATTAAAAAGAGGTAAAAGACCTGCTGCGTGCCACGTAGATCCAGATGTCAGCTCTTTTCTTTCGACTAAAACAACATCGGACCAACCTTTTTTGGCTAAATGGTAAAGTGTGCTAACACCTACAGCGCCACCACCTACTACAACAACTTTAGCTTTTGATTTCATTTTTAGAGATTATGATAACTATAAAGATATTTAAACGATTAAAATAGACTATTTTGCCTTAGACCAGTATGAATATCTGGGTTTGTTTGCAAGAAATGCTTCTTGATTTTTTACATTTTTAATCTCTTTTAGATGCAATACCCATTTTGTTTTAGAAGCGTCTTTTTTGTCAACGAGCGTATTTTTTACATAAATTGATTTTTCTAATACCTCTTTCTCAATTAAATCAATTTTTTTTGCTATCTTATTTTTTTCTCGTTTTAGTATGTGTTCAATTGGGTATTTCCCAGTTTGATTTTTTACACCATAATTTATTCCACTTGATATAGCTGAGTGAGCTATTCTGCCTTGGGATGCGCCTGCCGCAGGTCCTAACATAGGAGCAAGGGAGGTCTGGTAACAACCCATTAGAAAAAATGGCGATAGAATCAAAAGAGTTATACGTTTCATGTGTAATTGACTTAGCACATGTTTGGTTTTTTAAAAGTTAATCTTTGAAGCTGTGAATAAAATGTTTTACGTAAAAGTAAACCTAGGGTTGAGTTTAAATTTTAGTTTTTTGCTTGTAGATTTTTTCCGCTAAGTTTTTTTTGCATACGATTAACTCTGGTCTTTAACATTACACATAGAGACTCGTTTGTTTTACAAGGGTTAATCTTAGCTTTAGTTTGTGCAAGTTTTCTATTTTGACTCTCGCTCAGGATGTGTTCAGTTGCAGATTTACCTGTTTGTTTTTTTACAGCGTAATTAAATGAGCTGCTTAAAGCAGACTCAGTAACTTTTCCAGAGGCTACTCCTGTTGCAGGACCAACCATGGTTAGTGAGCTGGAGTAACAACCAGTTAAAAATAAACCAAAAAATAATAAAACAATTATTCTTTTCATCTCTTCCTCTCAAAAACGAATCAAACACAAAACTGTGGATAAATATACTTAAATTATGATTAAAAATACAACTGATAGTTACCTTTATTATAACTGTTTTTTTGGGGTACCTTTTATGCAAGCATCAAGATTTTCCATCATTTGACTAAAAAAAATGGAATAGTTTTCCTCAGTTACATAACCAAGGTGAGGTAACAAAAGCGCATTCGGTAAAAATCTAAGTTTGTGGTCTTGAGGTAGTGGCTCTATGTCATAAACATCTAGTCCTGCTCCAGCAATAACGTCATCTTCTAATGCTTTTACTAAATCTTTTTCATTAATTACTGGTCCTCTAGATGTATTAATTAAAAATGAAGATTTTTTCATCTGTTTAAATTCCTTCTCAGAAATTAAATTGTTATACCTATCCCCTAAGACTACATGTAATGAAATAATATCTGATTGTTTAAATAATTCGTCTTTACTAATTGGCAGTACTCCAAGTTTATTGGCATTTGAAAGATCAAGATTTTCACTCCAAGCAACAACTTGCATTCCAAAGGCTTTACCAATTTTTGCAACTTGAGATCCTATTTTTCCTAACCCAATTATTCCTAGAATTTTTCCTTTAAGTTCAAGACCAATAGTGGTCTGCCAATATCCTTGAAACATATTGTCTACCTCCTGCTTCACATTTCTCATTAAGCCTAGAATTAAAGCCCAAGTTATTTCAGCGGTCGGATTAGAATTAATTTCGGTTCCACAAACAATAATATTTCTTTTCTTGGCTTCTTCTAAATCTATAGCTTTATTTCTCATACCACTTGTCATTATATATTTTAAATTTTTCAACCCAGATATTAATGATTTGGATATTTTTGTTCTTTCTCTCATAGCAAATATCGCATCAAAATTTTCCAATTCTAAAATTGCTTCATCTTCATTTTGAAAAGGATTTGTAAAAATTTTAAAAGAATATTTATTATTATATTTTTCTATGTCGACAAATTCCTTAAAAACATTCTGATAATCATCCAAAACTGCAACTTTAATCATTAATTAAACCTTAAAGAATTATAAGGAGATAAATCTAGATTAGTTTTTTCATTTGCTAAAATCCCAGATACAATTTTTCCTGTTACTGCTCCGAGAGTCCAGCCAAGATGATGATGGCCGAAAGCATAAATAATATTTTGATTATTTTTTGAGGGACCAATTACTGGTAAAAAATCAGGTAGGGTTGGTCTAAATCCTAACCATTCATCTTCATGCTCTCCTAATTGAGGTAGAAGTTCTTTAGCACAATTTACAATATATTGAATTCTTTTTTTCGATATCGGATTTTTTAGTCCACCAAGTTCAACTGTACCAACAGCTCTAAGACCTTGGTTCATTGGTGTTAAACCAAAACCTCTATCTAGAAAAATAACTGGTCTACTTAATAAATTTTCCATACCTTTAAAATGAACATGATAACCTCTCTCTGTATCAAGTGGAATTTTTTCTCCTAATTGATCTGTAAATTTTTTTGAAAATGCACCGCAAGCGATAACTGATTTTTCAAATTCATAATCTTTTTCATCAGTTTTTATGATTGTTTTATTTGTTCCTGTTTGATTAACAGATTTGACATCTTGTTTAATAAATTTTCCTCCACGCTTCAAAAAAAGTTCAAATATTTTTTTTGTTATTCCTTGCGGATCTTTTGCGTGGTACGCATAATCATAAAAACAACCTCCTGAAAAAACTGGTTTTAATTTGGGTTCTAAATCTAAAATTTCTTTTACAGTTAATATTTTTTGTTCTACACCTAAATCTTTTCTAATTTTAATCTCCATCTCTCTACTTTTAAGATTTTTATTTGTCCAAACATAAATTATACCCTTTTGTTCCACTAAATTAGTCATATCAATCTCTTGAAAAATTTCTTCGTATGCATCCATTGAAAGACTTAAAATTTGGTTCATATACTTTGCGGTATGTAACATAGATTTTTTGTTACAATTTTTTAAATATCTTAGAATCCACGGAAGCATTTTTGGAATATAATTCCACTTGAGTGCTAATGGTCCTGAAGAACTTAGAAGCATTTTAGGAACATCATATAAAATATCTGGTCTATTCAATTGTACAACAGCATATGGAGAAAAGTGACCAGCATTTCCATATGAAGCCATAGAACCTGGGTCGTTTTGATCAAATATTGTGGTAGGAATATTCTTTTTGAGTAATTGTAGACCTGTGCAAACTCCCTGGATACCCGCTCCAATAATTCCTACTGATGAACATGATTTATCTGACATAATTCTAGTTTAAATCAAAAGCTTTGCGATTTAACTGTGATAGATTGTACTGCTTTTATTTAGTTGCTAGCAACTATTTTAGGACGGCCTTTTTTAGATTTTTCTTTTTCTTTTTTGTCACTTGTTTCAATTGTATCAACTTTAAATTCACTTTGTTCAGCTTCTAAGCTTGTGCTGTCAGTTTTCTTTAAATACCCATTTATATCGGCACCTTCCTCAGTTTTTAAAGATTCGCTAAATAAAATATCTCCTTTGACAACTCCCGTACTACCTATAACTATAGATTTAGCTAAAATTTTACCTTCTAAGTGTCCGTAAATTTCAATTTTATCAGCCTCAACTGGACCAATTATCGAACCTGTCTCTTTGATAATTATATCATTTGCATAAACTGCGCCTTTTATTAATCCTGATATGTCAATTGCACCTGAAGTTCTTAGTGTTCCCTCTAAAGCAAAGGACTCACTGACTTGTGATCTTCCGCTATCATTTAGCGGTCTTGGTGTAGTATTTTTTTTTGAACCAAACATTTTATATATATTTTAATTTCAGCAAATTATTATAAAAAAATCAACTAATTTATTGATTGATCTTTGTGAATTTTACAACTCATAGCTATCCCTAAACCCAGCATCATAGCCATCATTGAAGACCCACCGTAAGATAGTATAGGTAAAGGTGCGCCCACAATGGGTATTAAACCTAGAACCATTCCCATATTTACAGCTACATAAACAAAAAAGGCTGTAGCGAAAGTGTAACAATATAGTTTCGAAAAAGTGTCTCTAACCATATTTCCAATTGAAACGATCCTCATGGTCATTACTACATATAGTGCTAAAACTGTTGATGAACCAAAAAAACCAAACTCCTCAGAAAATAAAGTAAAAATGAAATCAGTATGTTTTTCAGGTAAATAATCAAGATAACTTTGAGAGCCGTTAAGGAAACCTTTACCGAAAAAACCACCAGATCCTATTGCAATCTTTGATTGTGTAATTTGATAGCCCGCACCTAATGGGTCCCTGCTCGGATCTAAAAAAGTTAAAATTCTTGATTTTTGATAAGGTTTTAAAAAAGAGATTGCTATAGGCATTAAAGAAACCAAAATTAAACCAAAGTAAGCAAAATATTTCATTTTAACCCCTGCTAACCAAATGACAATAAAACCTCCAACACCAATTAAAAAAGCAGTTCCGAGATCTGGTTGAGTGACAACTAATATAAACGGTATAATTAAGGCGACGAGAGGCTTAAATAAAAATCTTATCCTATTAACATCTCCAGCAGAAATTCTATGATAATAATTAGCTAGAAATAATATCAAACCAATCTTCATTAATTCTGATGGCTGTAAATTTAAAAAATACAAGTCTAACCATCTTTGTGAGCCAGATGATGTTAAACCAAAATATTTTACAAGAATTAATAGAATTAGAATTCCAATATATACAGGAATACTTGTAGTGTACCAAAAATTTGTTTTTAAAAATGAAGCTGCAAAAAATAATAAAAAAAATACAAAAAATCTTACAATATGGCTTTTTGTGTGATAGGCGAACTCACCGCCATCAGTAGAGTACATAGCAAAGAAGCTAATTAAACCTAAAATAATAATACAACTCAGCAATACAAAATCCATTGCAAGTATTTTGTCTTTTAAATTTAAGTGTGATTGAATACTTCCTCGCTTAAGCATTAAGCTATCTCCCCATTAGCCTGTGACTCTCTTAAAGGATGTCTTTCTAAAACTTTTTTTATAACCTTTTTGGCAATTGGAGCTGCACTTTTACTACCGGAGCCTCCATGCTCGATTACAACACTGATTGCATACCTTGGATCCTTGTAAGGAGCAAATGCTACAAACAAAGCATGGTCTCTATCTTCGTAAGGCAAATCCTCATTTTTGATTTCAAGTTCTCTTTGTCTCGCGGTAAATCTTTTTACCTGTGACGTTCCTGTTTTTCCGGCAAATACAAATCCTTTTTTTGTTAGTCTAGATCCATAAGAGGTTCCTCCAGGTTCATTAGTTGCACCATACAAAGCATCAATAACAAATTTAATATTTTCGGGATTTCTAAATAAGCTTTTGTACCTAAATTTAGAAATAAAATCATAAAGACTGACGACGTCGTCTGCAAATAATTTTCTATCTTCAATAAATTGATTTAAGTCACTAAATTTATCATTTTCTTTATCGTTTAAAATAATTCTAGGTTTAATTTTATATCCACCATTTGCAATTTGAGCGGTCATTAAACACAATTGCATTGGTGATGATTGCCAATATCCTTGTCCTATACCAGCATGCAATGTTTCTCCTAAATACCAATTTTTACCAATAAACTTTTTCTTCCAAGATGTATTTGGCACAACCCCAGTTCGCTCTTCTATAAAACCATCTAAAACTTTTTCGCCTAAGCCAAATTTTTTTGCAGTTTCTGACAATCTGTCTATACCTAGTTTTCTTGCAACTTCATAAAAATATACGTCACATGATTGTTTGAGCCCTTCCCTCATGTCCATATAGCCATGTCCCTTTTTTTTCCAACAGTGAAATTTTTCACCATAAAGCTCTATTGAACCATTGCACCGAATTACTGTTTTGGGATTAAAAACATCATTTTCTAATGCACTTATTACAGCTAAACTTTTTATTGTAGAACCTGGTGGATAAAGACCGGCTA
Organism: uncultured Pelagibacteraceae bacterium; assembly: GCA_902519465.1. Lineage (GTDB taxonomy): Bacteria > Pseudomonadota > Alphaproteobacteria > Pelagibacterales > Pelagibacteraceae > Anoxypelagibacter. The sequence goes on along the minus strand of CABYJW010000005.1, from coordinate 6,099 downwards.
TAGATTTATTGATGAGTGGCTTGTCTCTGTGTTTGATTAGTTTGTTCCAATTTTCATTATTTATTCCATGAACAAATTGGTTTGGATCAAAAATAGGAGATGAAACCATAGCAACGATGTCGCCTTTGTAAATATCCATTACGCAAACAGAACCTGATTTGTCTTTAAGTAAATTAGATGCTAGCTCTTGAACCTCTTGATCTAAAGTTGTTTTAAAATTCTTTCCGGCTTTTCCAGGATTAATTGAAATTTCTTTAATTCTTTTTCCATATGCATTTACCTCATATCTTTTGTAACCAACATCGCCTAACACTTGAATGTCTAATTTGTTCTCTAATCCTGTTTTTCCAACCCTCGTACTCGTTGTAATCTTATCTTTTAAATATTCCTTGTTTTGTAAATCTTTTTTACTTGCTTTAGATACATATCCAATCACATGAGCTGATGAAGGTTCGGTATAAAGTCTTGCAACTGATACAATGGGCTCTGCACCCTGTAATTCATGCAAAAATAAATTTATTCTTGAGAATTCTGACCATGTTAGGTTGTCTGATATTACTACAGGATCCCAAGGTTTTTGTGATTTTATTTTTCTTCTTATTTTAAAAATTTTTTTGTCGGTTAAATTTAAAATATTTTTTAATCTAAACATCAAGGTTTCTATATTTTCTGAATTTTCAGGAATAATATGTAACTGGTAAACTTGTTTATTTGAGGCTATTTGTCTTCCATAAAAATCATTTATTGTCCCTCTGGGTGGTGAAAATTTCCATTCTCTAAATCTATTTTTATCCGATAAAGTTTTGTATTTTTTGCTTTCATTAATTTGTAATGAAACTAATCTTCCAAGAATGCCAAATACGACGACGGCCTTCGCAGCAGAAATAATAAACATTCTTCTACCTATTAATTTTGATTTACTTTCACCGGTTGAATTAATCATATAGCCTCAAAGAAATACCTCTTTTATATAATTCAAAAATAAACCAGAAGACTGGATATAATATAAAAGTAAATAATGAGTTGTAGAATAAGTCAGCGTAAGTTACGCCAACATCTGAAAAATTTTTGATTAAAATAAATGTAATGAAATTACCTCCCATAACTGCAATTACAAAAGTAAACCAATCTGATATTAGAGTGCTTCTTACAGTTGCTGCTCTTATATAAGCGGCTACAAGAGATACAAATAAATAAGAAAGTGGGCTTGTTCCAAGATTTAAACTCAACACCACATCATTAATAAGTCCACACAAAAATATAAACCCGTATCCCAGGATAGATGGGTCTCTTAATACCCAATAATAAATTATTATGAATTGAAGATTAAAAGAGAATATTTTCCAGTAATAAAACTGGGTTTGAAACTCTGAAATACTTACATAAATCAATATAATTAATGGTAATGATCTTAATAAACCATCCTTGAAGCCTTTTACATTTATAGCCATTTATTTCGCCTCTTCATCATTTGATTTATCTAAGACAACATTTACATAAAGAACCTGGGTAGGATCACTAAAAAGTTTAACTCTAATCCTGCCTTCTTCACTTTCGTCATCTTCGTCCCTTATAATTTTCCCTATTGAAATCCCCGGAAACAAAACACCGTCTTTCCCAGATGTATAAACTGTAAGATCATCTACGTTTTGAAAACCATCAGGAAGATATTCTAATGTAGGGTTTTTTTGGCCTATACCAGAGAGAATAGCTTGTTCCCCAGATGGAGAAATTACAGCAGGAATTTTACTATTTAGATCGTTTAATAATAAAATTCTTGATGAAATATAATTAACTTCGACTATTCTTCCAACTAAATTTCCTTTGTTCAATACTGGCATTCCAAGTTTTATCCCAACATTTGATCCTTTGTTTATTACAACAGAGTTCAAGTATGGACTGTTTTTGTCCAACATTATCTTTGCGCCAACTGTTGAATAGGACGTTGTTTTATCTAGTTCTAAAACTTCTTGTAATTGATTATTTTCTGTTTGAAGATAAAGAGTATCAAATCTATCTTTTTCGAGTAATTCTATTTTCTTCTTTAATTCTTCATTTTCTCTATAAATATTAAAATGATTTGACAAAAAACTTTTAGAGGCAGATGCAAAAGATATTGGAGAAGAAGATATCGCAGATAAACGATATACCCCATCATTAATCACACTTCGTAAAGCTTTAATTGGTTTTAATTCTAAATTATCTAAAGCAAAAACTAAGGCGGAAGCTATTATCAGTACAAAAAGAGAAAATTTTTGTTTTGCTCCACTCTGCAATAAAGCAGAGCGAATAGCTATTCCAAAATCATCTCTGCTTGTTGCCATTGCTTAAATATCAATAAATTAATACTCCGATAACATTGTTGAGAATAATTCCTCTTGTTCCAATGCTTTTCCAGTTCCAACAGCTACGCAAGATAATGGGTCGTCAGCTATCTGAACAGGTAATCCTGTTTCTTTAGATATAAGTTTATCAATATTTTTAAGTAAAGCACCACCGCCTGTAAGAATTAAGCCCATATCAACAAGGTCTGCTGACAATTCAGGTGGAGTATTTTCCAAAGCAGTTTTTATACCAGCCATCATTACATCTAAAACTGGTTTAAGTGCTTGAGCAGTATCTTCTTCTCTTAAAGTTATTTCTCTTGGTGTTCCAGATCTTAAATCCCTTCCTTTCATAAGATAAGTATTTCCAGATGTGGCTATTGCTGTACCAATTTCTTTTTTAATTTTTTCCGCACTAGCTTCACCAATAAGTAAATTAAACTTACTTCTCATGTAGGTAATGATAGCTTGATCCATTGCGTCACCAGCAACTCTCAATGACTCAGAGTATACAACGCCACCTAAAGACATTACTGCTATCTCAGTCGTTCCACCGCCTATATCTACTACCATTGAACCAGTTGCTTCAGATATTGGAAGACCAGCACCAATAGCTGCTGCAATTGGTTCTTCAATTAATTGAACTTTTCTTGCACCTGCAGCAAGAGCAGAATCTTGAATGGCTTTTCTCTCAACTGGTGTTGATCCCGTTGGTACACATACTAAAATCCTGGGGTTAGCAAATGCATTTTTTTTGTGAACTTTTTTTATAAAATGTTTAATCATTTCTTCTGTAACTACGAAGTCTGCAATAACCCCGTCTTTTAGGGGTCTAACAGCTGAAATATTTCCAGGTGTTCTTCCAAGCATGGTTTTGGCTTCGTCGCCAACTGCTAAAACTGATTTTTTTCCCTTTTCTTCAATAATTGCAACAACTGACGGTTCATTTAACACTACCCCTTTTCCTTTTACTACTACAAGGGTGTTGGCAGTACCCAAATCAATTGCCATATCTTGTGACCACATTTTAGAAATTTTATTTAAACCAAACATTTTATTTATATACCTTTCATTCTTTCTTGCTCAAACTCTTCAGGAGCAGTTTTTTCTCTTTTAATAATCATCTTATTTAATGCATTTAAATAAGCGTTGGCAGAAGCAACAAGAGTATCTGTGTCGGCAGCCTGGCCTACAGTTGTTTTGCCTTTTTCTTCAATCCTTACACTCACGGTTGCTTGAGCGTCAGTTCCTTCAGTCACTGCATGAACTTGATACAATTGTAGTTTTACATCATGCGGGTATAGTTTTTTTATACATTTAAAAATTGCATCGACTGGACCATCTCCTGTTTCGTTAGCTTTTTTAAGCTCACCATAAACTTCTAATGTCATTTCTGCTTTTTGAGGTTCTCCTGTTCCAGCAAATACTTTTAGAGATTTTAAATTAATTACATTACTTTCTTTAATTAAACTATCGTCTACTAATGCAATAATATCTTCGTCATAAACATGTTTTTTTTTATCAGCTAAAATTTTAAATTTTCCAAAGGCTGTTTGAATTACATCGTCAGTTACTCCGGCGTACCCAAGATCACTCAATTTATCTTTGAACGCATGTCTTCCAGAGTGTTTTCCCATCACCAAAGAAGTCTTTTTAACTCCAACACTTTCAGGAGTCATTATTTCGTATGTATTTCTATTTTTGAGCATTCCATCCTGGTGAATACCAGATTCATGAGCGAAAGCATTTTTTCCAACTATAGCTTTATTAAATTGAACTGGAAAACCAGTTGCATTTGAAACTGTTTTAGATGCTTTGCTAATTAATTTTGTATTAATTCCTGTTTTGAATGGCATTAAATCACTTCTCGTTTTCATTGCCATTACAATTTCCTCTAATGCTGCATTTCCAGCTCTTTCACCAATACCATTAATTGTACATTCTACTTGTCTTGCTCCTGCTGAAACTCCTGCAAGAGAATTTGCAACCGCTAAACCTAAATCGTTGTGACAATGTACTGATAAAATTGCTTTATCAATATTTGGAACTTTGTTTTTTAAAGTTTCAATAATCTTTTTAAACTCTGAAGGAACAGTGTAACCAACTGTATCAGGTATATTTATAGTTTTTGCGCCACATTTAATTGCGAGCTCGACTGTCTTACACATAAAATCCATATCAGTTCTAGTTCCATCCTCACAAGACCATTCTACATCGTCAGTAAATTTTCTAGCGTAAGTAACGTGCTCTTTAATTGAGTCAATTACTTGTTCGGGTGTTTTATTCAACTTATGTTTCATGTGGAGTGAACTAGTTGAAATAAAAGTGTGTATTCTAAATCGTTTTGCAGATTTTAGAGCTTCGTGACAAGCATCGATATCTTTTTTTGTGTGTCTTGCTAAACCAGCGGGAACAGATTTTTTTAAAATTTTACTTATAGCTGTAACAGCTTCAAAATCTCCTGGAGATGCAATTGGGAATCCAGCTTCTATAATATCAATACCAAGTTCGTCAAATACTCTAGATATCTGAATTTTTTCTTCAAGGCTCATTGATGCGCCAGGAGATTGTTCGCCATCTCGCATGGTCGTATCAAATATTATAATTCTATTTTTATCTTCCATTTTGTTTAATTTTTGATGATAAATATAATACAATTAATACGCTAATTTGCAAAATATTTTTATACAAAATTAAAATTTTTGACCAGATTGGGTTAATTCTTGGCTTTGTCTACCAATTTATTTTTTCCAATCCAAGGCATTAGATCTCGAAGTTTTTTTCCGACCTTTTCAATAGGATGTTTTGCCAGCTCTTCTCTCATTTTTAAAAAGTTTTTCTGACCGCCTTTACATTCATCCATCCATTGTTTTGTGAATTTGCCTGATTGAATGTCCTTTAAAACTTCTTTCATCCTCTCTTTGGTTTTTGGATCAACTATTTTCTTTCCAGATATGTATTCTCCATATTCAGCAGTATTAGAAATTGAATAATTCATATTAGCTATTCCTCCTTCATAAATTAAATCTACAATTAATTTAACTTCATGAAGAGTCTCAAAGTACGCCATCTCAGGTGGATAGCCTGCTTCAGTTAAAGTTTCAAAACCATTTTTAATTAGTTCTACTAAACCACCGCACAAAACTGTTTGTTCTCCAAATAAATCTGTTTCACATTCATCTTTGAAAGTTGTTTCTATAATTCCAGATCGTCCTCCACCAACTGCGCACGCATATGACATTGCAAGATCTCTAGCTTTACCTGAGCTATCTTTGTGAACCGCCATAAGACAAGGAACTCCTCCGCCTTTTTGGTATTCGCTTCTTACTAAGTGTCCTGGTCCTTTGGGTGCAACCATAAAAACATCTAAATCTTTTCTAGAATTAATTAAATTAAAATGAATATTCAAACCATGGGCGAATGCTAAACTTGTTCCTTCTCTCATTCTTTGCTCGATATGATTTTTATAAATTGATGCCTGAAGTTCGTCTGGAGTAAGAACCATAACAACATCTGCCCAAGCTGCAGCATCTGAAAGAGACATAACCTTAAGTCCTTCGCTTTCTGCTTTTTTAATACTTGATGATCCCTCACGAAGTGCAACAACAACATTTTTCACACCACTATCTTTTAAATTTAGTGCATGTGCATGTCCCTGGCTACCATATCCAAAAATTGCAACTTTCTTATCTTTGATCAAATTTGTGTTTGCATCTTTTTCATAAAACATTTTCATTTTTATATTCCCTTTACTATTTAAATATTTCAGAGCCTC
>CABYJW010000004.1 GCA_902519465.1 uncultured Pelagibacteraceae bacterium | reverse complement strand
ATGTCATTAAATAAAATTAATATAGCAGTTGCTGGGGCAACTGGATATGTGGGGCTAGACTTAATAAAAATACTTTCTTCTCATCCGAGAGTAAGCATAAAATATCTTTGCGCCCAAAAAAGAATTGGTAAAAATATTCAATTTTTTGATAAAAGAATTAAAAAAAAGATGCCGAAAATATCTAATTTAAAAAATGTTAATTGGAATAAAATTGATGTTCTTTTTTGTTCGTTACCTACTGGGCAATCTCAAATTCTTGTAAAAAAATTAATTAATAAATATAGTTTAAAAATAATTGATCTTGCGGCTGATTTTAGATTAACTAATAAAAAAGATTTTTATAAATTCTATAAATTAAAACATTCTGCTCCAGAATTATTAAAATCTTCTAAATATTCACTTACAGAGTTTGTCAAAAAAGATTTAAAAAAATTTAAAATTATAGCTTGTCCTGGCTGTTATCCTACTTCTATACAATTACCAATATTGCCACTTTTAAAAAAGAAACTATTGAATACAAAAGATATAATAATTGACTCCAAGTCAGGTTATTCAGGTGCTGGAAAAAATCTTAAAAAGAAGTTTGCACACAAAAATATTTTTTCAGCAATAAAAGCTTATGGCATATCAAATCACAGACATACAGCTGAAATTGATCAAGAGTTTAAAAAAGTAACTAAATCAAAAATACACTACAACTTTACTCCTCATTTAATACCTACTTTTAGAGGAATGTTATCAACTATTTATGTTGAGCCAAAGGGAAAAGTCACAATTGATAAAATTCACAAAGAATTAAAAAATTTTCATAAAAAAAATAAATTTGTTAAAATTTTACCAATAAACAAAAATTTAGGTACAGAAAATGTAATAAATACAAATTTATGTGAAATTAGTGTTTGCAAATTAAAGGGCAGTAAAAAGATTATGATATTATCAGCAATAGATAATTTAATAAAAGGAGCATCAGGGCAAGCAGTTCAAAACATGAATATTATGTATAATTTAAATGAAAAAATTGGTCTCAAATGAAACTTTTTAAAATTATACTCTTTCTTTTTATAATTCAATGTGCTGGTCCATTAAGCAAAGTTGAAAAAGTTTATATATGTGGTGACCATAAGTGTGCAAATAAAGCTGAAGCTGAAGAGTATTTTAATAATAATATCTCTATAGAAATTTATACTATTGACACTAAAAAAGAAGACAACGAACTTTTCGATTTAGTTGAATTAAATCTTCTAAAAGACAAGTTGACAACAAAAAATAAAATTATTGTAAGAGACGAAAAAAAGAAAATAGATGAAAAGATTAAAGAGAGAAAAAAATTAGCTAAATTAAAAATCAAGGAAATTGAAAAAACAGACAAAAAAATCAAACAAGATGAAGTAAAATTAAATAATACTAAAAAAACTAAACCAAAAAAGCAAAAATCTAAAATAACTTTTATAAGAATATGTAAAAATTTAGAAGAATGTGATATAGATAAAATATCTAAAATAGTTATGGAAATTGGAAAAGAAAAAGACTTTCCCGATATAACTAATTAAAATCTATATGAAAAGGAAACTAAATATCGCTATTATTGGATTAGGTAACATAGGTTCCTACCTTTATACATTTTTAAAACAAAAAAGAAAAATTATCTCAAAAAAATCTCTGGTCGATTTTAATATTGCTTTTATTTGTGACAAAAAAAGAAAATTTAAAGTGCCCAAAAGTAAATGGTTAAAAAATTACTTAGATGCACCTAAAATTAAAGAAATAGACTTAATAGTAGAATTAATTGGGGGTGCAGAGGGACCTGCAAAAAAATTAGTATTCTCTGCATTAAAGAATAAAAAACACGTTGTTACTGCCAATAAGGCACTTATATCTAAATATGGAAACCAATTAGCAAAAATTGCAGAAAAAAATAAAGTAAATTTAGAATATGAAGCCGCTGTTTGTGGAGGAATTCCTATCATAAGAAGTATTAAAGACGGTTTAATAACAAATCAAATTGATAAAGTTTATGGAATATTTAACGGTACAACCAACTTTATACTATCCTCTATGGATTTTGATAAATTGAATTTTGAGTCCGCACTTAAAAAAGCACAGAGTCTCGGTTATGCAGAAAGAAATCCCAAAGCAGATCTAGCTGGATTCGATGTTGCTGACAAACTTAGGATACTTACAGCACTATGTTTTAATAGCGCAATAGATTATAAAAATATTTATATCGAGGGAATAAGTAATATAGATCAATTCGATGTTCAATACGCAAATCAACTTGGATACAAAATTAAACTACTTGGTTTAGCTGAAAGAAATAATAAATTTATTGTTCAAAAGGTCTTCCCAGCCCTACTTAAAAATAATTCAAACACAGCTAAAATTAATGGTGTATTAAATAACGTTGTTTTAGAGGGAAAACCAGTAGGAAGAGTAGAAATGATAGGTGAGGGTGCTGGCCCGAAGGCAACTGTTTCAGCAATATCATCAGATATTATATCAATAATGAAGGGTAGTAATAAATTACCATTTAACTCTCCAATAAATGAAAAAAATAAATATAAATTTAAAGATATTTCAAATGAAAATTATGAAGCTTATTTAAGATTTGACTTAAGTTTAAAAAATATGAATTTAGTCCAAAGCATAATTAGTAAATTAAAAAAAAATAAAATCCTTATTCAAAAAATTATAAAAAAAAAGAATATTTACAATAGACTTTTTTCTTTAATATTAATCACAAAACAATCTAAAGACTTGAAATTTAGAAGAATGATAAATTATTTCAAAAATAAAAAAATATATAAGAGTGTAAAATTTTTAAGAATTGAAAAAGTTTGAATGACACTAAAAAATATCTACTTAGATCAATTTATTAAAGTAGCAGAAAGAGCTGCTTATGGAGCTTCTAAATTTAGAGGAAAAAATGATAAAATTGCAGCTGACCAAGCTGCCGTTGATGAAATGAGAACAGAAATAAATAAAATTAATATAAAAGGAAGAGTTGTTATAGGGGAAGGAGAAATGGATGAAGCCCCAATGTTATTTATTGGTGAAAATGTGGGTACAGGAATTGGTGAAGAAATCGATATAGCCGTAGATCCATTAGAAGGAACAAATTTTACTGCAAAAAATTTACCAAATGCTATTTCAGTGCTAGCAGTTACAAGAAAAGGTGACTTATTGTCTGCTCCAGATACATACATGGAGAAAATTGCAGTCGGACCAGATCTTCCAAATAATCTTTTAGATTTAGATAATTCAGTTGAAAAAAATATAAAACTTCTTGCTGAAGCTAAAAATACTCAACCTCATAAACTAACTGCATGTGTTCTTAAAAGAAGCAGACACGAAAAAATTATTCAATCTTTGGAAAAATTGAATGTGAAAATTAATTATATTCAAGATGGAGATGTTACAGGCGTTATCTCTGTTGTTGATAATAATTCAAATACAGATATTTATTTAGGAGTAGGTGGTGGTCCAGAGGGAGTATTAGCCGCCGCAGCACTTGATTGCTTAGGCGGACAAATGCAAACTAGACTTGTTTTAAGCGATGACGCTGAGGTTAAAAGGGCAAAAAAATTGGGGATTACTGATTTAAAAAGAAAGTATAATATTTCCGATATGGTAAAAGATGATGTCATATTTTGTGCAACAGGAGTTACAGACGGAGATATGTTGAAAGGCATAAACCTAATAAATGATAATGAATTTGAAGCTACTACATTTGCATTACATAAAAGTCAAAAAATATCTAAGATTGTAAAAAATATTATTAAAAAATGAGTACGAGTTCCGTTCTTGGTAAGGATTGGGTTTCAAAAACCTATAACGAAGAGTCTGTTAATTTTTTAAAAGATAATTTAAATTTGAGTGAAATAACATCAAAGCTAATAGCAATTAGAAAAATTAAAGTTGCAGATGTCAATTTATTTTTGAAACCTAAAATTAAAAATTTAATACCAGATCCATTTATATTAAAGGATATGGAAAAAGCTGTTTCCAGAACCGTTGAAAGCATACAAAAAAAAAATAAAATTGGAATATTTGGTGATTATGACGTTGACGGAGCTACATCTTCAGCTTTATTGGGAAATTTTTTTAAATCAATTAATCAAGATGTAGAAATTTATATCCCTGATAGGAAAACCGAAGGTTATGGACCTAGCAAAAAAGGTTTTGAAAAGTTAATTAGAAATGAATCAAAATTAATATTTACCGTAGATTGTGGCACGTTATCTTTTGAAGCTATTAATTATTCTAAAACTAAGAATGTAGATGTATTAGTATTAGACCACCATCAATCAGAGTTAGAACTTCCTGATGCACATTCTATAGTCAATCCAAACAGATTCGATGATAATTCGAATCTAAAATATCTTTGTGCTGCAGGAGTATGTTTTATGTTTCTTGTTGCTCTAAATAAAAAATTGAGAGATTTAAAATGGTTCAAAGATAATAATATAAATGAACCAAATTTATTAAATTATTTAGATTTAGTATCTCTTGGAACAGTTTGTGACGTAGTTCCACTAGTTGGACTTAATAGAGCATTTGTTAAACAAGGTCTAGAAATATTTAAAAAAAAAACAAATTTAGGTATAAAAACTTTAAAAAATATTTGTGGAATTGAGAGCAATATAAATACTTATCACCTAGGGTATATTCTTGGTCCTAGAATAAATGCCGGAGGAAGAGTTGGAAAATGTTCTCATGGAGCAAATTTGTTATTAAGTGATAATTCAAAAGAAATATTTAAAATTGCATCTGAACTTGAACTATTTAACAAAGAAAGAAAGATCCTAGAGAATAACATGTTAAATAAAATTGAAAAAAATATTAAAATAAATCGAAGTGAACCAACTATAGTCTTATCTGGTCACAATTGGCATGGGGGTATAATTGGTATTATAGCTTCAAGATTAAAAGAAAAATATAATAAGCCGACAATTATAATTTCCGTAGAAAACGGACTTGGTAGGGCTTCAGCTAGGTCTGTTTTAGGTTTCGACATAGGTGCTTTAATAATTAAGGCTCACCAAAAAAATATAATTAAAAAAGGTGGTGGCCACAAAATGGCTGGTGGTTTTTCTTTACAAGAAGAAAAAATATCAGAATTTAAAGATTTTATAAATTTAGAATTTTCAAAAATTGAGAAAAAAATTAATAGAACAAATAATCTATTTTATGATTCTAAGATTTCACCATCTGCATTAAATGAAAACTTTTATTCTGAGATTAATCTTCTCTCCCCGTTTGGATCAGGAAATCCCGAGCCACGTTTTGTTATTGAAAGCCTTGAATTGTTAAAATCATCGATTGTTGGAGAAAAACACATTAAAACAATCTTTACTGCTCCAGACGGATCAGTAGTTAAATGCGTCACTTTTAATGCTATTAAAACTGATTTAGAGACTTATTTATTAAGAAAAGACAGAAAAAAAATTAATATTTTAGGCAAGTTAAGTCTGAATGAATGGAAAGGTCAAAGAAAAGTAGAGTTTATTATCGATGATATTTCTGTTAATAAGGCTAACATTAATTAGGTCCCATCGTCTAACGGTTAGGACAGATGGTTTTCAATCATCTAATCGGGGTTCGATTCCCCGTGGGACCGCCAAAATATTATGTTTAAAATCGGAATTGTAGAAAATTTTCACAAAGATGGAATAAAACTTTTAGAAGACCATCCACATTTTGAGTATGAAATTATTGATGATGTCTCAAAGGAAAACCTAATTAAAGAGCTACCAAAATTTGATGGTTTGACTTTACGTGTTGCAAAATTAGGCTCTGATGTTTTAAGCAATTGCAAAAAACTTAAAGTTATTTCTCGTCATGGTGTTGGTTATGATAACGTTGACACTGATCATCTAAAAAAAAATAATATAACTTTACTCATTACCGCTACTGGTAACGCATTAGCTGTTGCTGAGCATGTCATGTACATGATGTTATCATTATCAAAAGGAGTAACTTTATACGACTCTGAGGTAAGATCTGGAAATTTCAAAAAAAATGCCAACAAAATAGAAACATATGAACTTTATAAAAAAGAGATATTAATTGCAGGATTTGGTAGAATCGGAAAAAATTTAATTAAGAGATGTCTTGGTTTTGATATGAAAGTAAATGTTTTTGACCCTTTCATTGACGAGAGTACTATAAAATCTTACGGCGGGAATAAAGTAGACAATCTTCAAACTGCAATAAAAACATCAGATTTTGTTTCAATACATATGCCTTTAAACGAAAAAACTAAGAATCTTATAGATGCTAAAATATTAAAAACCATGAAAAGCAATGCTATTATTATCAATACTGCTCGTGGCGGAATAATAAATGAAGTTGATTTAGATAACGCTTTAAAATCAAAAATAATATATGCAGCAGGTTTAGACGTTTTTGAAAAAGAGCCACCAGATTCAAACAACCCCTTGTTAAAAAATAAAAATGTTTTGTTAAGTCCACATTCTGCAACTTTTACAAACGAGTGTAAATCAAGGATGAGTGTTGAAACAGTTCAAAATATAATTGATTTTTTTGAAAATAAAACAAAACCATATATGATAGTAAAATTATGAATAATTTTTTTAATAAATTTAAAAACTATGGTTTATTGGAACTATTAGTATTTTCATCAGCAGTTTATGTTGTTAGTATGTTACTGTGGACTGCGTCGACAAGATCTGCAGTTGAGGAAAAAGCCAATACTGTAAAATCAAACCACAAACAAATTGTTGATTTTATAAATTCAGAAATAAATAATTGTGGTCAAGGTGATGAAAATTTAAAGACGGCCTGGGGCGATCCATGTAATGGTGAGTGGATGTCCGTAAAAGTTATTGAATATATTAATAGTAATATGAAAATGGTAAATCCTTATTCATCAAGCAAAGAAATTTTAAAGCAAGCACAGGATCCCAGACTACAAGCAGAGGGAAAAGCTGGTCAGTCAACTGAGATGGGAGTTATTTTTTTAAGTTCTCAAAATATTAGTTCAGAAGCTGGATCGGAGTGGGTTATTGGAACTTGTGTAAAATCTCCATGTGTAGCAGCTGGAAATAACGAACTTACTTCTGTTTATAGATAAAGCTATTTAATGATTTCAAATCCAGCTTTAGTTGCAGTTTTTTTTAAATAAGAATAACCTTTTTTTGCGTACTCAAAAGGGTTAGCTTTTTTTGGGTCTTGTTCAGCTTCAACAACTAACCAACTATTATAATCATTTTTTTTAAGTTGATCTAAAACAGGTTTATAATCTATACAACCGTCACCCGGAACAGTAAAGGCGCCCTCAAGAAACGCGTGTCGAAAACTTAAATTTTTAGATAAAGATTTTTTCAAAACACTTTCTCTCATATCTTTGCAATGCACGTGAGCAATTTTTTCTTTAAAATTTTTTATTATTTTTAAATAGTCCCCACCTGCAAATAACATATGCCCAGTATCAATTGTAAGTTTAACTGAGTCATTGGTTTCTTGCATTAATCTGATCGTATCCTCTTCTGATTGTATAACAGTACCCATATGATGATGATAAGCTAACGGCATTTCTTCGTCTTCAAGTCTTTTTCCAACTTCATTAATTTTTTTGCAATAAGAAATCCAAGTATCATTATCTAGAATTGGTCTTTTAGATAATGGCTTATTTTCTTCTCCCTGAATTGAGTCGGTTACTTCAGCAAAAACTATACATGGGGCTTTACAGTCTTTAAATAAATTTAATTGACCTCTTATATTTTCCATTTCTTCTTTAACAGTCCGTTTTAATAAATTTGCTCCATACCAGCCGGAACATAATTTAATATCAAATTTATTTAATATTGGAATTAATTCACCTGATGTTCTTGGAAATTTACCCCCTGACTCAACACCAGTAAACCCAGCCTGTCTTGCTTCAGACAAACAGGTCTCAAGAGATGTTTCACCTCCAAGTTCTGGCATATCATCATTACTCCAGGCTATTGGTGCTATTCCTAATTTTACTGACATTTTATTTATATTTGTTAGGATAATGCTAGATATCAGTACTAAAAACAATAAAAAATTTATTAAATGAAAATTAATGTTGCATTATTTGGCCTTGGAAGAATTGGTATAATGCATGCTCAAAACTTAAAGATGAATAAAAAATTTAATCTTAAGTATGTATTTGATATCAATAAAAAACTTTCTATAAGAGCCGCGAAAAAACTCAAATCAACATATATTAAAAATCCAAATATTGCATTCAAAGACAAAAATATAAAAGTAATTTTTATTTCATCTACGACTTCGACACATATACCTTTAATTTCATTAGCTGCAAAACACAAAAAAATAATCTTTTGTGAAAAACCTTTAGATCTTAATATTCAAAGAGTAGTTAAATGTAGAAAAAAAATTAAAAGATTTAAACCTAAAATACAATTGGGTTTTAATCGGCGTTACGATCCAGGACATTATCATCTAAAAAAATCTCTTTTGTCTGGAAAAATCGGTAAGTTGGAAAAAATAATCATTACAAGCCGTGACCCAGCACCTCCTTCCTTTAATTATTTAAAAAATTCAGGAGGAATATTTAGAGATATGACAATTCATGATTTTGACTTAGCCAGATTTTATCTTGGCAAAGATCCAATTAAAGAAATCTTTGCGTCCGCAACCAATTTATCTGACTCAAGATTTAAAAAAATTAAAGATTATGAAATTGCTTCATGCGTTTTAAAATCTAGAAAAGGGGTAATCACAGTTATTAATAACTCTCGACACTGTAAATTTGGATACGATCAAAGAGTAGAAATATTTGGTAATAAAGGAATGTTAATATCAGACAATAAGCGGAAATATAATTTTTTTATAGACAGATATAAAATCGCTTACAAACTCCAATTGAACGATCTATATAATCTTGTAACCAAAAACAAAAAACCAAGATCTACTTTCGAAGATGGTGAAAAATCACTTTGTATAGCTAATGCAGCATTTAAATCGTTAAAATTAAAAAAAGTTGTTACCATCTAATAATAATTTTTAAACCCAAGGTTGAAATAAAAAATCCTTACCTTTTCTTTTAATCTTTTTTTTGCTTAAATAAAAATAATTAAAATAACAATATAACGAGGGAAAAATGAGAAAAATATATTTAACATTAGTAGCTTTCCTTTCGTGGATGGCGATGTCCGTTGCATCATTTGCAATCGATGTAATCGTTGTTTCACATGGACAAGCTAACGATCCATTTTGGTCGGTTGCTAAAAACGGAGTTGACTCTGCTTGTAAAGATATGAAAATTAAATGTAAGTACACAGCTCCAGGCACATTCGACATGGTCGAAATGGCTAAATTAATTGATAACGCTGTTTCACAAAAACCAAAAGGTATTGTGATCACTTTACCTGACGCTGCGGCTTTAGGAAAATCTGTTAAAGCTGCGATTGCTGCTGGTATACCAGTAGTATCAATGAACTCTGGTTCAGATGACTTCGCTAAACTAGGTATTAGCGCTCACGTTGGACAAACTGAGTTTGAAGCAGGTGTAGGTGGCGGTCAAAAAATGAAAGCAGCTGGTGGAAAAAAAGCACTGTGCGTTAACCATGAAGTTGGTAACGTAGCACTTGATAGAAGATGCGCTGGTTTCAAAAAAGGTTTTGGTGGTCCAGTAGAAATACTTGGTACATCAAATGACCCAACAGAAATTCAAAAAGCTGTTGCTGCAAAACTAGGTGGAGTAGATACTATTCTAACTTTAGGTGCAGGACTTTCTGGAGAAGCGGCTCTAAAAGCAATTAAATCTGCTGGTAAAACTGGCAACATTAAACTTGGAACATTTGATATGTCACCAGGAATGCTTAAAGCTGCTGCAGCCGGTGAAGTTGAGTTCTTAATTGACCAACAACAATATCTTCAAGGATATTTGCCTATAGCTATATTTGCTCAGTATATGAGATGGGGAACAATGCCAGCTGGTGTTGTTATGACGGGACCTGGTTTCGTTACTCCACAAAATGCTAGCAAAGTAATTAAGTGGGCAGCACAAGGTTATAGATAAAAATAATTTAAAAAGGCCTGGTTTTAAAGCCAGGCCTTTTTTTTTAACAAAAGCAAATAAATATGTCAGTTAAGTCAAAAAGCATTCAAAACAAATCTAAAGATGAAAGATTACGTAAAGTTTCAAATTTAAAAGTTTTATTAAACAGACCTGAACTTGGTGCACTAGGTGGATCAGTCCTTGTATTTATTTTTTTTGGTATCGTTGCAGGTGATACTGGAATGTTTAGTGCATATGGAACGATTAATTTTTTAGAAGTCTCAGCTAACCTAGGAATAATTGCGATTGCCGCAGCACTTTTAATGATAGGTGGAGAATTTGATTTATCAGTTGGATCTATGATTGGTTTTGCTGGTATATGCATAGCGATACCAGCAATTTATTGGGGTTGGCCTTTATGGTCGAGTATTTTATTTGCTTTCTCCATGGCAGTCCTTGTTGGATATGCAAATGGTATACTTGTTGTTAGAACAGGCTTACCATCCTTTATAGTTACACTCGCAATGTTATTTATTTTACGTGGGGCAACTTTAGCCTTAACAAGATTAATTACAGGTAGAACACAGGTTCCTGGTTTAAGAGTATTGATCGAAAATGATCCAATTGCATGGATTTTTTCTGCAGATGCATTCAAAGGAGTCTTTACATGGCTTGGTTCATTAGGTCTTATAGCGTTAAGACAAGACGGAACACCATTAGCCACCGGTATTCCCGCATCTGTTTTGTGGTGGGTTGGAATGACAATTTTTGCAACATGGTTATTAATGAAAACAAGATATGGTAACTGGATATTTGCTTCTGGTGGAGATAAGCTTGGTGCTAGAAACGTCGGTGTACCAGTTGGAAGAGTAAAAATTAGTTTATTTATTGGAACAGCGGTGGCAGCAACTATTTATGCTTGTGTTCAAGTGTTAGATGCTGGATCAGCTGATACAATGAGAGGTTTTTTAAAAGAATTAGAAGCAATTGTTGCTGCTGTTGTTGGCGGATGTTTATTAACCGGTGGTTATGGTTCTGCAATTGGTGCAGCGTTTGGTGCCTTAATATTTGGAACAGTTTCAATGGGAATTTATTATACAGATGTAGATACTGATTGGTTTAAAGTCTTTTTAGGAGCAATGATGTTGATTGCTGTTATTTTTAATAATTTTATTAGAAGAAGAGTTACTGAGAATAAATAATGTCAAATAATTTAGTTGAATTTAATAATATAAGTAAATTTTTTGGGTCTGTTATAGCTCTCAAAGATGTAACCATGCATATCAAAAAGGGTCAAATCATGTGTTTACTTGGAGATAATGGTGCGGGCAAATCAACATTAATAAAAACATTATCAGGTGTTCACAAACCTGACGAGGGAGAAATTATAGTTGATGGAAATCAAACAGTATTTGACTCACCACGTGATGCTCTAGATTTGGGCATAGCTACAGTATATCAAGATTTGGCCCTAGTTTCTTTAATGAGCGTCACTAGAAATTTCTTTATGGGAAGAGAACCAATGAGAGGGTTTGGACCCTTTAAAACCTTTGATGTTAATAAAGCAAACAGTATAGCTTCAGAAAGAATGGGGCAGATTGGAATTGATATTAGAGACCCTTCTCAAGCTGTAGGAACAATGTCAGGTGGAGAAAGACAATGTTTAGCAATTTCTAGAGCCATTTACTTTGGTGCAAAAGTTTTAATTCTGGATGAACCAACTTCTGCGCTTGGTGTTCATCAAGCATCGGTAGTTTTAAAATATATTGTAAAAGCAGCTGCCTCTGGTCTGGGGGTTATATTAATTACACATAACGTTCATCATGCATATCCTGTAGGAAATAGTTTTACAATTTTAAATAGAGGTAAAAGCATGGGTACTTTCGACAAAAAGGATCTTTCAAGAGAAAAACTATTAGGTATGATGGCAGGTGGCGAAGAGCTCGATAAGCTTGAGGTAGAACTTAAAGAAATTGATAGAACTAATAAAAATTAATGCAAATTGGAATAGATCTTGGTGCTACTAAAATAGAATATGTTTTACTGGATAATAATAATAAAGAATTAGAAAGAAACAGATCTGAAACACCAAAAGAATTTTCAAAAACAATAATTTTAATTAAAAATATTATTGAGAAATTACAAAAAAAATATAATTCAAAATTTGTTGTTGGTATTTGCCACCCTGGAAATCTTGATAGCTCCACAGGATTAATTAAAAATGCTCACAATTCTACATGGCTTAATAATAAAAGTTTAATACAAGAACTTAAAAAAAATATTGATAATGATGTTTTTTCTGAGAACGATGCAAATTGTTTTAGTTTATCAGAAGCTTTAGATGGAGCAGCAAGACATTATAATAGTGTCTACGGAATTATCTTAGGTTCAGGTTGTGGGGGTGGTTTAGTAATTAATAAAAAAATTGTTTCGGGAGCAAATGGCCTAGGTGGAGAGTGGAGCTTAAACCAGATGCCTTTAAAAGAAATTAAGTCAAACATTGATGACAATAGTAAATTTGATTTTTCTCAAAGAATCGAAGGTTATCTTTCTGGCAAATCTATAGAGAAAAATTTTAACTTATTATTTAAAAAAAAATTATCAGCTAAAGAAATTTTCAATAAATATAGAGATAACGACTCTGAAGCACTAAAATTTATTAATAATTATAAAGAAAATTTGGCAAGAAGTTTGGTTATTATAATAACCACAATTGATCCTGATGCTATAGTATTTGGTGGTGGAGTTTCAAATGAAATTGATTTCTTAGATGAACTTAAAGTTATGTCTGCTAAATACTTAAATGAAAAGAATCTTAAAACTGTTTTTCTTAAACCAATCTATGGTGACGCAAGTGGTGTTAGAGGAGCCGCATTATTAGGAAGACAAAATCTAATTTAATTATTAAGCTTTAAGTCTAAATACAAAGCCGCCGACCAAGAAAAGTTATTAGCCCCTAAGCACTCACCGGTTTTATAATTATAGTATTCATGAAATTTTTTATTTTCTAATAATTCCAGGGTCTTATTTTTTATTAAGTTAGAAAAGTTTTTATCTTTATCAATTAAACCTTGACAAACTATCCAATTAGAATTTATCCAAACAGGACCCCTCCAATATCTTGTTTCTTCAAAAGTTTTATCTTTCGGATTAACTGTTGTAAAAAAATATTCTTTCTGTGAATTATATTCTTTAAGTTTGTTAATAATTTTATTATTTATATCTTCATTTTGAAGGTTGGCGAATAATACGAAATAATTAGAAATTGCATCTACTTTAATTAAGTTGTGGTTCTTTAAATCATAAGAAAAAAAACTCTGTTCTTCATCTTTATAAAATTTTATTAAACTTTCTTCTGACTTTGATATTTTATTCTTAAGATCAGTAAAATCTAAATTAAATTTTTTTGCCACCTCAACAAGATCTTTCGTGGCTCTAATTAGTATTGAATTAAAACCAATATCAATCACATTAAACATTGAATCATTTACAATTTTACTTGGATTATATTTGTCTTTTTTAAATTGATTTAATAGAGTTATATAACCATCATAATCTTTTTTAAGAGGTCTATTTGAACTTCTTGAAATATTAAGATCTCTTCTTTCGTACTTTAAATTTTCCTCAATTTTAACTTTATCTAATGACGAGTCCCAAATAGGAGAGTTATCAAGTCCACTTTCCCAAGGATGGATAATAGAAACAAGACCTATTTTATTTGTATCCCTGTAATTAAAAAACCAGTCTAAATATTTTTTTAATTTTTTTATTATAGTTTCTACTCTTTTTAACTGACTTTGATTTAATTTATTTTGGTCTACAATTTTTTTAATTATTGTTGCAATTATTGGTGGCTGTGTAATACCGGATGAGGGTATCTTATTACCACAATCCCATGTTTTGTGATTTGGAAAATAACTTTCGTCATTATCATGAAATAGAATATGAGGTATCATACCATCATCCCACTGACCTGATATAAGTTTTTCTAATTCTACAATTGCATACTCCAAATTAAAATATGAGTATCCCAAAGATATGAAAGCTGAGTCCCAATTCCACTGTGCAGGATATAATTCATTATTTGTAGGTAACGTGTAACCAGATCTTCTATTATTTTTTAAAACTTCTTTTGCAATTTCGATTGTTTCTCTCATTAACCCTTAACGCTTCCTGCTGTTAATCCGCTTACAAGATATTTTTCAAAGTAAACAAAAATCAAAAGAATTGGCAAAGTCACAACAACAGATCCGGCCATTAAATATTGTCTAGGTGTTTCAGCATCTCCAGTTAAATGATTAATTGCTCTAGATAATGTAAATGATTTTGGATTATCTAAGAACATCAATGAAAATAAGAACTCATTCCACGCGATCATAAAAACATACAATGCTACCGATGCAATTGCTGGCAAACTTAATGGAATAATAATTTTAACTATTATTCCAAACCAATTTTGCCCATCTATAAGACCGGCATCTTCAATTTCTTTTGGAATACTTTTGAAATATCCTTGAAGCATATAAATAGCTACAGGCAGCGTTGTTGCTGTATAAACAATTAGAAGACCTTCAATTGAATTTCTTAATCCCAACTGACTAAAGACAGTATAAAGAGGTATAACCAAAACAATGGCTGGAAACATATAAATAACCAAAATTGAGGTAGATAAAAAAGTTTTACCAAAAAAGTTTAATCTGGCAACCGCATAAGCCGCTGGTATTGCAAAGATCAAAGTAACAATTACTGTTCCTATTGAAACTATAGAACTCGTATAAATATATCTTCCAAAATCATATGTTTTAAAAATTACAAAATAAGATTTGAATACTTCCATAATATTATTTGTAAAATTAATACTTAAATCTAAAGGATTAAATAATAAAGCAGCCTGGGTTTTAAAACTTGTTACAAACATCAAATAAAATGGAAATAAAATTACAAATGCAAAAAAGACAATCGCAAACAAAGATAGAAAATCGAAAATAATTTTTTCAGAAATGAAATCTTCTTTAAGGTAACTCAAATCATAGTTTTTAACTCTACTAGTAAAAAATAAACTTATTAGAAAAACTCCAGAATTGTACCAAATAGGAGCATTTTCATTAATCAAAATATAAACAACAGTAAAAATAGAAGAAAAGACTAATATTTTTATTAATCGATTTATTTTTTTACCAATAAATATAAGAGTACAGCTTAATAATAAGGCTAATAGAAAGTTAATATTAAAATTTATTTCTGTTAACTTTAATCCTTGAAGAGTTGCCATTATTTTCCATATAGAGCCTAGCAATGTAAGAAAAATAGATGATATAAATAAATAAATTAATAATGGTTTATATCTCATTTGCACGCTTCCCAATTAATTTGAAGTAAATAATCATAAAAATTATCAATAACATAACTATAACTATTGAAACGGCCGACCCCATTCCAATATTAGAAACGGCAAAACCCTGTTGATAAACATTTATGGGTAATGTTCTCGTACCTGATGCTCCGCCTGTTAAAAGAAAAATATCCTCAAATTTATTAAAATTCCAAATAAATCTAATCATAAATAAAATAGATAAAATTGCTGTTATCTGGGGAAGAGTAATATTAATAAATTTTCTTAATGGTCCAGCTCCATCAACCTCAGCAGCTTCGTACAAATCTTTTGGTACGGCTTGTAATCTTGCTAGAATGAATAGGAAGGCTAGGGGAAAATATCTCCAAATCTCAAACATTATTACCGTAGTTAATGCCAACCTCAACTTAATATCAAAGCCGAGTAGGTTTAGTGTCAAATATTTCTGGCCCAATAAATTTATAGGTTTATCAATGATGTCAAAATTAACTAGTAAAGCATTTAAAGTCCCACTATTTGGATCTAGCAATAAAGTCCACGTGTATGCTAACGCAACTACCGGCCCAACATATGGAAACAGCAAAATACTTCTCATAAAAGTCCTGCCATAAAATTTTTGATTAACTAACTGTGCAGCGAACATTCCAAAAATGATAGCTCCAACTGTTCCAAAAAAAGTAAAATAAAAAGTAGTTAATAATAAATCTAAAAATTCATTTTCATTAAATACCTGCTTAAAGTTCTTCAAAGTAAATTTGGTCGTTAACAAAATATTGTCAGCATCGCCAGATAATCTAGGTTTCTGCAATTTAATAATGTTTTTATCAATTACATCATTATTAATATTTCTAATAACAATCTCAAAATTTTCCTTATATTTGGCTTTCCAATTTCCAAAATCACATTCAATTTTTTTTGATTTAAATGTACATCTTGAGTCAAGATTCACAGGTTCAATATCTTTTGGGAGTTTGTCTAAAAATTCAACATTATTTATATCCTCAATTAATGAACTGTTTCTTAGTCTGTAAACTATTTTTAATTTTGTTTTATCTTCCGAAACACTTTTTACTATCTTTTTGACCCTTGGTTCAGGAATTCTAATATCTTTTAATTGTACTTCCTTAAAGCTTATCCAAATATTTGCAAAAATTGGAAATAATACTATTGCGAAAACCAAAAATACTGCTGGTAATAAGAGCGTATAAGCTGTTCTTTTTTCTATTTTTGATAAAGTATCTGTCATAAAAAAAGCGGATAATATTATATTACCCGCTTTTTTAAAATAATTTTACTAAAATTTAGCTAATTCAGCGTTGATTTTATCAACTGCTTCATCAACTGAAATTTGATCATCAATAAATTCTCTTGTGATTCTATTTAAGAATTGTGCATTAATGATTTTTGATGCTCTAGAAAGTTCGCCTTCTTTAACACCCCATCTGTTAGCAGTATCTAAACCTGCAACAATGTTATTAATAACATCACCAGAATAGAGTTCTGTTAAAGGTTTCTTTCTATCAACACCAACTGGTAGTTTACTCCAAGCTTTTGTAAATGCAGCTGGATCACTAGCATTTCCTCTTCTTACAGGAAATTTACCTTCTGGTGCTATAGATAATGTAGCTGTGTAACCTTCATCCATTGAGTATTCGATGAATTTTTTAGCTTCATCAGTATCAGCATCAGCAGTAATACCAAAGTATCTAACATCTGCCCAAGCAGCACCTGATTTATTATCTGGACCACTGAAATTTGTTATGAATCCAGTTTTTGATGCAAGCTCTGGTGATGTTGGATCGCTATTTATTGTTGGTGGAGCAGAGTCTCTTAAACCTGCTAATTCATCCATAATAAATGGTGACCATATAATCATTGGTGTTTTACCAGCGAAGTAAAGTTCTCTTGATTGTTTCCAGAATAATTCTCCTGGAGGGCTAGCTTTAGCTAGTTCTTTATAAAATACTAAAGCATTTTTAAGTTCTTTACCTTGTTTCTTAGTTCCACCTTTTTTAACAAAGTTAACTCCATTAGCTAAAAGCACATGTTCTAGTACTTGGCTCATAAAGTTTTCATCTGTTTTAGTAGCGGCAACGAATCCAAATCTGTCTGCATTAGATAAAGCTTTTACAGCTTTAGAAATGTTTTCATAATTTGTTGGTGGTTGAAGATTAAATTCTTTGAATAAATCTTTTCTGTAAACAACCATCTGTGTCCAGCCATCAACTGGTACAGCAGCGATTTTTCCACCTTTTTTTGCCATGTTAAGTGCACCTGGAGCAAAAGTATCTTTGCCCAAAGACTTAACAACTGCGTTGTTAGCACTTACGTCCAATATTCCAGCTTCCGCCCATGGTAATACATACTGAAGTGTATGGTAAATAACATCAGGTAGATCACCTGCAGCTGCTGCAGCCGTAGCTCTTTTTCCAAGATCTTTTTCTTCAACAGGAATTACTTCTACCGCAATACCTGACTTGGCTTCAAAAGCTTTAGCCATCTCTTTTTGCTTTTCCATTCTTGCAGGCTGTACTTCAGTCGTCCAGAAAGTTATTCCAGCGAAGCTAGAGTTAGCCAAAAACGTAAAAGCAAATAAATAAATTAATATTTTTCTCATTTTTCCCCCATATGAATAATTAATTTAACGAGAAAACCTACCAAAATTGATGAGAATGTGAACCCTATAAAAAAATCATAGAAGCTATCGAATTTTTACTTTACTTTATTTTTTAAGGAAAAATAAAACTAAATACACAAAGTTAAACTTGAAGTTGTATGGCTAATATAGAATTAAAAAATATTGAAAAATCTTTTGGTAACAACAAGGTAATTAATAATTTTAATATCAAAATTAATGATGGCGAATTTATTGTTTTAGTAGGTCCTTCTGGATGCGGAAAATCAACATTGCTCAGAATGATTTCAGGTTTAGAGTCAGTTGATAAAGGCGAAATACATTTAGACAACAAAATAATAAATAATTTAATTCCTTCAAAAAGAGGAATTGCGATGGTTTTTCAATCATACGCTTTATACCCACACATGAATGTTTATGAAAATATGTCTTTTGGTTTAAAAACAGAAAAGCTAGAAAAAAATGAAATTGATAAGAAAGTAAAAGATGCCGCCAAAACTCTTCAGATTGAAGATTTGCTTGAAAGAAAACCCAGACAGCTTTCAGGTGGTCAAAGGCAGAGAGTAGCTATCGGCCGGGCAATAACCAGAAACCCAAAACTTTTTTTATTTGATGAACCCCTTTCGAATCTAGATGCAGCACTAAGATCAGAAATGCGTGTTGAAATATCAAAATTACACAAACAGCTGAACACTAATATGATTTATGTAACCCATGATCAAATTGAAGCAATGACACTAGCTGATAAAATTGTCATTTTGAATAATGGAAATGTCGAACAGGTTGGAACTCCAGATGAAATTTACAATAATCCAAGCAATATATTTGTAGCTGAATTCATAGGCGTACCAAAAATGAATATTTTAAGGAATGGGATCGAGTCTTTATTAAAGAATTTAAATTTAAAGCCTGAAACGTATCTAGGGATAAGACCGGAACATATCCACACTAATGGAAATGGTGAAGTAAAACTTGATGTAAAAGTTGATCTTATTGAAAATCTAGGTTTTGAAAAAATTATTTATGCAACATATAAAGGTCAAGAATTAAGAATTAAGACATCTGATAATATTTCACAAAATCTTAAACAAATTTCATTTTCAAAGAATAAAATCTTTTTATTTGATAATAATAAAAAAAGATATCGTATTTAGACTGTTTTATTTCAATATTTTATTGACTTCTTTGCTTGAAAATAATTTTGGTATTTGACAAGACGTTTTTATATTTACTCGTTTACCTTTTTTTGCTGCGTACATTATTGATTTAATTATGTCTAGTACGTGGAGCGAAAGTTCACCATTACATCTATGTTTTTTTTTATTCTTAATACAATACGCCATCTCTGCTAAACCAACTCCTCTATAATTTGCATTTATTGGTGCTTCGTTTGCCCTTAGACTTTTTTGGCGAATATTTATTTTTCCTAGTGGCATTTTATTTGTTTTATATTCCTTCCAATCACCACCTAGCTTTTTACATGTATAAACAGATCCACCAAACATATTTGGATCAGGTACGAGAATAGATCCTTTATCTCCGTACAATTCAATATGGTTCCTATGATGTGCAATAACATCAAATGAAAGGGTAAATCTTATTATTGTTTTATTTTTGAAAAATATTGTTCCAAGATAAGTAGTTGGACAAAGTACTTTGATAGATTTACCTTTTCTAGGGCCAATACCAATTATTCTTCTTTTTTTATTCCACATCAAACTTCCCCACACTTGTTTTGCAGGACCAAGTAAATTAACCAATGCTGTTAAATAATATGGACCCATATCAATAACTGGACCACCTTCCTTTTTTGCAAACCAAGGTTCTGGATTTGGATGATAAGATTGAACACCTGGATAAGCAAAAATAATATTTCCTAAGTTGATTTTACCAATTTGATTTTTTTCTATTAATTCTTTTGCTTTTTGATTTCCTCCGCCAAGAAAAGTATCTGGAGCATTACCAATATATAATTTTTTTCTTTTAGCGATTTTTACCAATTCTTTTCCATGTTCAACATCAATTGCCATTGGTTTTTCTGTATAAACATGTTTATTATTCAAAAGCGCTTTCTTTGAAACTTCAAAATGTGCTTTTGGTATTGTAAGGTTTAATATAATTTCAATTTCTTTATCTTTAAGAATATCTTTAACACTTACTGCCTTTATTTTATAAAGAGATGCACATTTTTTTGCAGCAGAATGTTTGATATCGGCACATTTGATAATTCTAAAATTATTAAAGTATTTGTGACCTTTGAAATAAGTTTCGGCTATATGGCCACAACCAATAAGACCGACTTTGAATACTTTTTGCATTTAGGTTAAACACCTTGTCTTTGTTTAGACTTACCTTCAAGATGTTCTTTTAGGGCTTTTTGATTTTCTTTTGTTGAGGTTTTTTGCAATGTAGGACTTTCCCAATAAGCTGATCCTTCTAACCATTGGTAACCGTCAGTTTTAATAGAAATTACGTAAGTTGATTTAGATTTTTTTGCCCTTATAAAAGCAGCCTCAAGATCACTTACAGAACTTACATTTTCACCAGTTGCTCCTAAGCTTTCAGCATGTTTAGCAAAATCAATATTTTTCAAATTATCAACTTTGGAGCTTTCAAATAAACAATTAAATTCTTTACCACCTTTATACAGCTGCAAACGGTTAATAACAGCATGACCTCCATTGTCACAAACAACTATAATTAATTTATGATTTGTAATCACAGAACTATAAATATCAGAATTATATAAAAGATAAGAACCATCACCTACAAATGCAATTACTTCTTTTTTGGGGTTTGCCATTTTAATACCTAACGCTCCTGAAATTTCATAACTCATACAGCTAAAGCCCCATTCAGTTTCATGAGTGTTTAGTTCTCTTGGTCGCCATACTTGAAGAACTTCGCCAACTAAACCACCTGCTGCTGTCACGGCAATGTCAGATGGATCTGATTTTCTATAAATTGCTCCAGCTACATGAGCATAAGATGGCAATTTTTGATTTGTAGGACCACTTTCCTTATCTAAATAATTATTCCAAGAATTTAAAGCTTCTCTAGATTTTTTATACCAGTCATCTGGCGCCTTCCAATTACCTAAAGCATTTGAAATATCCAGAAGTGAAACTTTCGCATCACCAACAACTGATTCTGCCATGTGTTTATTTGCATCAAATCTAGAAACATTTATTGATACTAATTTAAAATTTGGATTTTCAAAATTCGACCAAGATCCAGTTGTAAAGTCAGCTAATTTGGTTCCAACAGCTATTGCTAAATCCGTTTTTTTCATAAAATTATTTGTCGCCTTACCTCCAAACCCACCAATAGCTCCTAAAAAGTATGGGTCATCTTTTTTCATAGTTGAATAGCCCATTACAGTCTGCGCAGTTGGAATATTATGTTTTTTTGCAAATTCACTTAACTCTTTCATTGCATCAGAATAAAAGACGCCTCCACCCGAAATAATAATTGGATTTTTAGATTTTTTAATTATCTCAACAGCTTGCTTAATTTGATAATCATCTGGCCTTGGTCTTCTTATTGTATGAACTTTTTCTTTAAAAAACTCCTCTGGATAATCAAAAACCTCACCTTGTACATCTTGAGATAAAGAAATGCACGCAGGTCCGCAATCTGCAGGATCAATCATAGTTTGAATAGCTTGCGGTAAGGTTTGTAAAATTTGTTCAGGTCTAGTTATTCTATCAAAATATCTAGTTACATATTTAAAAGCATCATTTTGTGTAATATTAGGATTGTTGAAATGTTCAACTTGTTGCAATACTGGATCTGGCATCCTATTAGCATATGTATCTCCAGGTAAAAAAAGTATTGGCAATCTATTGCTCATAGCTACTGCAGCAGCTGTTAATAGATTAGTTGAACCAGGACCAACAGAACTTGTGGCTACAAAAATTTGTTTTCTTCTCTTTGCTCTTGCATAAGCTATTCCCGTTAAAGCCATATTTTGTTCGTGATGACCTCTCCAAGTAGGAAGATCTTTTTGATTTTCCTCTAAAGCCTGTCCTAGACAAGCTACATTTCCATGGCCAAAAATTCCAAAAGCACCTGCAAACAGAGGTAATTTCTTGCCATCAACTAATATTTTTTGCGATATCAGATATTTTACAATAGCGTGGGCACAAGTTAGTTGAATTTTTTTCATAAATTAATTAAACTGAACCCTAGGAAATATTGCACTTTTAAGCAATAAAAATTTAAATAATGTATTCAAAATTTGGTCAATTCATAGACGGAAAATGGCAATCTTCTGAAAAAAAAGAAACTTACGATGTTATAAATCCAGCAACCGAAGAACTTATTGGCAAGGCATCAAAAGCAACAAAAGCAGATGTTTTAAAAGCGCTTAAATCAGCCGAAAAGGGTTTCCAAATTTGGAAGAAAACTCCTGCCTGGAAAAGATCGTACAAAATTAGAAAAATAGCCGATTTAATGCGTGAAAGAAAAAAAGAATTAGCAAAATGGTTAGCATTAGAAGTTGGCAAACCATTAGTTGAAGGCGAAGGTGAAGTAGGCGGTGGCGCTGATATTTTTGAATGGAACGCAGAAGAAACTAAAAGAATATTTGGTCAAACAGTTGAAAGCAGATTTGAGGATACTAGAGTTCAAGTTATTTATCAGCCTGTTGGAGTTGTGGCAGCACTTATACCCTGGAACTTTCCAATCATATTGGCTTCAAGAAAAATCTCAACAGCATTAGCTGCAGGATGTGCTGTAATTGTAAAACCAGATGTAATAACTCCTGGCGCTGTTATGGAGTTAATGAATATTATGAATGATGCAGGTATACCTCCAGGTGTTGTTAATCTTTTATCAGGAGATCCAGAAGAAGTATCAAATGAACTCATCTCCTCGAATATTGTTAAAAAAGTTTCAATAACTGGTTCGACAAGAGTAGGAAAACTAATTTTAAAAAAAGCAGCTGACAAAGTTCAAAGAGTTACAATGGAGCTAAGTGGTCATGCACCTTTTATTGTTTTTGAAGACTCTAATATTGACAAAGTTACTGATATGGCAATTACATCAAAATATAGAAATAATGGCCAAGTGTGTATTTCGCCAAGTCGATTTTATATTCACGAAAGCAAAAAAAATGAATTTGCAAAAACATTTGTAGAAAAAACTAAAAAACTTAAACTTGGTGATGGAATGAAAGAGGGAGTTAATCTTGGACCAATTACAACAAAAAAAAGATTAGAAGAAATTGAAAAATTAGTAGAAAAAACAAAAAAAGAAGGTGGAAAAGTTCTTTACGGTGGTAAACGGCCAGCAGGATTTAACAAAGGTTATTTTTATGAGCCTACTATAATTGATAATGTTCAAGATGATTTTACTGTAATGACGGAAGAACCTTTCGGACCAATAACTGCTATAACAACTTTTAAAAATTTTGACGAAGTAATAAAAAGAGCAAACAAACATGATTGCGGTTTAGCAGGATATGTTTGTACAAATTCCATGGAAAAAGCATTTAAAGCTTCTGAGCAACTAGAAACAGGTGTTGTGGCTGTAAACACCCCTGTAGTTGCCACGGCAGAGACACCTTTCGGCGGTATAAAACAAACTGGCTATGGTCGAGAAGGTGGTTCAGTTGGTATAAAGGATTATTTGAATATTAAGTATACTCATCTTGGCCTTTCTGGTTAATTAATGCGAAAAAATAAATTAAAAAAAATCTTTTCTGAAGGAAAAGCTGTAATAAATGGGTGGTTACAAATACCTAATTCTTTTTCAGCGGAAGTAATGGCTCATCAAAATTGGGACTCTCTAACGATTGATATGCAACATGGTGTAGTTGATTACCCAAATGCATTACAAATGCTACAAGCAATTTCTACTACCGATGTTGTACCAATGGCTAGAGTAAATTGGAATGAGCCTGGCCAAATAATGAAAATTCTTGATGCCGGATCATATGGAGTTATATGTCCAATGGTAAGTAATAGAAAAGAGGCTGAAAAGTTTGTAAAAGCATGCATGTACCCTCCTAAAGGGTATAGAAGTTTTGGACCGATCAGAAGTCTTTTATATGGTGGACTTGATTATGGAAAGCACGCAAATGATGAAATTTTAAAATTTGCAATGATTGAAACCAAAGAAGCGCTAGATAATTTAGACCCTATAATGTCAACACCTGGGCTAAATGGTATTTATATTGGACCAGCAGATCTTAGCTTAGCCATAGGAGAAGAACCTAGTTTTGATAAACCTGAGGGTGATAAAGTTTATGACACAATAATGAAAATCTTAGACCACGCAAAAAAAAATAATATAATTGCAGGAATACACAACATGAAAGCTGACTATGCTGACAAAATGATAAAAAAAGGTTTTCAACTTGTAACCGTTGGTTCAGATCAAAGATTTATGTCGGCAGGTGCAAAAGAAGTAGTTGGTAAATTTAAAGACATTAAATCCAAAGAAACAAAAGGATATTAACTAAGATGAAAGGCAAAATTGCTATTCTTCTTCCCTATAAGGATCAATTTATTAAAGATAACGCAGGTTCTGCATCTATATGGGTGAAAGATTTCTCAAAAAATAGTAGGTTTAAAAAAAATACTACTGTTTTTGGCTTTACAAATAATACAAATAAAATCTTTAATAATTTCAAATATATAAATTTAAAGTTTTCCAAATTTGGGATTCAAAGCAATAATCTTCAATATGTAAATAAATTTATTGATGTTTTAAAAAAAAAAAATTTTTCACTAATAGAAATACATAATAGACCTTCATACATTCTTCATATTGAAAAATATCTTCCGAAAAATAAATACATTCTAGTAATTCACAATAATCCACAATCTTTGCGAGGCGCTGTCACACCAAAAGATCGAAAAAAACTAATTAAAGTCTGTAGCAAAATTATTTTTGTAAGTAACTGGGTAAAAGAAAAATTTTTTGAAGGTTTAGACATTAAAAACCATGAAATTTGCCAGGTTGTTTATCCTTCAATTAATAAGATCAGCAAACTTCCAAAAAAAGAAAAATTAATAACTTTTGTTGGCAAATTAAATCATTCCAAAGGCTATGACACTTTTGGAAAAGCTATAATTAGAATACTTAAAAAATACAAAGATTGGAAAAGCATTGTGATAGGTGACGAGCCTAGAGAAAAATATAATTTTAAACACAATAGACTATTTCATTTCGGTTGGATTACTCATGATGAAACAATGAATATATACAAAAAATCCAGTATTTCTGTTGTACCATCACATTGGGAAGAGCCTTTTGGCAGAACATCATTAGAGGCTGCTTCGAGAGGTTGTGCAACAATTTTATCAAGAAGGGGCGGTTTGCCTGAAACAATTCCTTATGGAATATACTTAAATCGAATTAATCAAAATGAAATTTTTAAAAAAATTAAACTTTTAATAACAAATAAAAAATTAAGAGAGGATCTTCAAAAAAAATCACTTAAAAACGTCTTCCACGAAATAAAAAAAAATACAATAACTTTAGATAATTTACGCAGTGAAGTTATTAATGAAAAAAATGTTTTTATAAAAAGAAATTTATCCAACTTAAAAATTTTAAATATATCAAATTTTGGTAACAGACAATTCAACAGACTTTATTACATATCAATAGCAAAAAAACTAGCAAATGGTTTTATTAGAAATGGGCATGATGTTATAAATTTAAGTGATAGAGATGTTGGAAAATTTAATAAAAGTTTAAGAGATTTTAAGGGCAAAAGTTACTTAAATACCATGATATATGAAACTGCAAAAAATTATAAACCAGACCTTATTTTACTTGGACATTCTTATGATATTGAGAATGAAACTTTAGAAAGAATTAAAGACTATAGTAAAAATACAGTTATATCTCAGTGGTTTGAAGATCATTTGGCCGATACAGGTCCTGACTTTTCATTAAACAGGAAAAAACTGCTTAAATACGATAACTTTATAAAATCAAATTTTATAACTACACATCCATCTACATTAGATTTTTTAAAGAAAAAAGATAATTTTCACTATTTACCAATTCCAGTAGATAAAAATATTGAGAAATTAAAAATATACGAAAATAAAAATCAAATTTGTGATGTTTTTTTTTCAATGAGTCACGGGGTAAATAGAGGAAAGTTAAAAAGAGACAAAGTTGACGAAAGACATAATTTTATAACTGACCTAATTACAGAATGTCCCAATATTATTTTTGATATATATGGTTATAAGAATCGTGAACCTGTATGGGCAGAAGACTTTTATAAAGTTATTGTGAATTCTAAAATGGCTCTTAATCTTACTAGAGGTAAACCACTCAAGTATTTAACCAGCAATAGAATTGCATCGTTAATTGGAAATGGTCTATTAACTTTTATTGATAAAAAAACTAAGTTAAATAATTTTTTTAACAACAATGAAGTAGTTTTTTATTCAGGTCTTAAGGATTTAGCAGATAAAATTAATTATTATAAATCCAATGAATCATCACGAATAAAGATTGCAAAAAATGGAAGAAGAAAATATTTTGATCTCTTTGAATGCCAAAAGGTAGCTAATTATATTATTTCTAAATCATTTGATAGAGATATTCCGAAATTTTTAAAATGGATGGACTGATTAAATGAAAAGAATAAATTCGAAAATTACAAATCTTAAACATGGAAGAGGATGTAAAATCATTAAACCAGTAAATATATACGGATCAAAATTTGGAAATAATGTATTTGTTGGGCCTTTTGTTGAGATCCAAAATAATACTTTAATAGGAGATAATACGAGAATACAAAGCCATAGTTTTATTTGTTCAAAAGTTACAATTGGAAAAAATTGTTTTATTGGACATGGTGTCATGTTTACTAACGACGATCTCAAAAAAGGCAAAATAACAAGAAATTCAAAACTTTTTAAAAAAACTAAAATAGGAAACAATGTTGTTATTGGTTCAAATTCAACTTTGTTACCAGTATCAATTACATCAGGAACCGTAATCGGAGCTGGATCAACCGTAACCAAAAATATTAATACAAAAGGTATTTATGCAGGTTCCCCTGCTAAACTTTTAAGAAAAATTTAAATATGAGAAAATTCAAGGTTTCAATAATTGGATACGGCTACTGGGGACCAAAATTAGCTAGAAATTTCCAAAATTCAAATTTTTTTAATTTAACTTCAATAATTGATGTGTCTAAAAAAAATTTAATCAAAGCAAAAAGAGATTTTCCACTTGCTAATATTGGAAAAAATTATAAACAGTCTTTAAATAAATTAAACATTTCATTAATTGTAATATCAACACCAACTAAGACTCACTTTCAAATTGCAAAATATGCACTTGAAAAAAAAATAAATGTATTAGTTGAAAAACCACTCTCTCTTTCAATTAAAGAAGTTAAAATTCTTGAGAGTCTTGCAAAAAAAAATAAAGTTCTTTTATTTGTAGATTATCCTTTTTTATTTTCTGGTTCTGTTAAGTATATAAAAAAATTAATTGATAATAAAAAATTTGGAAATTTAATTGAAATAGAATCCTATCGAGAACAAGCTCCAATTAGAGAAGATTGTAATGTGGTATGGGATTTAACAGTACATGATGTTTCTATATTAGACTTTCTCTTAAAGAGAATGCCTTATAAATATGAGTCTCGTAAATTCAAAACAGTAAGTAAAAATCAAGCAGATACGGCATATATAAATTTGTCATATAAAAACAATATCAATGTTTTTTTAAAAAATACCTGGATTTCACCAATAAAAATAAGGCTAATAAAATTCAAATTTAAAAATGCAATTGTTTATTGCGATGAAAACGAACCGATTTATAAAATTAGAATATTCAAAAAAAAGCTACCAAGTAGTAATGAATATAATTTAGAGTTGCCCGATTTAGATTTAAGCGAACCTCTTTCTGTTTTAGTAAATTATATTTATAAGTCTTTAAGTGAAAAAAGAAATATAATATTCAAAAATGACTTAAATCTGAATATAACTAAAATATTAAAGAAATTGAGTTAAAATATGAAATTTACAGATGTTAATCCTTTTAATAAAAAAATTCAAAAAAGAATTAATAAATCAATACTAGATACTGTCAAAAAAAAAGATTTTATTCTCGGAAACAATGTTAATAAATTTGAAAAAAAATTTTCAAATTTGTCAAAATCTAAATATGCAGTGGGATGTGCTACAGGAACGGACGCATTAATACTTGCACTTAAATCATTAAATTTAAAACCAAATCATGAAGTTATTATTCCCGGAATGTCATATATATCAACCGGATTAAGCGCAGCTTTGAATAACAACAAAATTGTATTTGCTGATATTGATAATGATACAGGTTTAATATCTTTAAATAGTGTTAAAAACAAAATTTCAAAGAATACAAAAGTAGTTATACCTGTTAATCTTTACGGCCAGAAAGTTGATATAAAGAAACTTCGTAGAATTGTAGGATCAAATAAATATATCATAGAAGACAGTGCGCAAGCCCATTTTGCTTTTAGCTGTTTCGATTGTAAAAAATCTATATCCAATAAATGTTGTAAAAAAGAGATGAACCATAATTATGCCGATATTTCTTGTTATAGTTTTTATCCTTCAAAAAATTTGGGCGCATATGGAGATGGAGGTATTATAACCACCAATAATAGAAATTTATTTAATAAAATTTATTTTCTTAGAAATTTAGGAACAATTAAAAAAAATGTTCATCAGTATGAAGGCTTAAATAGTCGTCTAGACACTTTACAAGCAACTATTTTGCTTGAAAAAGTTAAATTTACTCACTTACACAATGATTATAGAAGAATGGTTTCATCTTTTTACGACAAACAGTTATCGACTATAAAGGAGGTAAAATTAACCTTATCAAAACCAGGATCTTCAAGACATTTGTATGTAATAAGAATAAAAAAAAGAAATAAATTGGCAAAATTCCTATTAAAAAATAAAGTTCCAGTTCAGTATCATTATCCATACAGCTTAAACAAAGCTCCAGCATTAAAAAATAAAATAAAAAAGGTAAAATTATTAAATTCTGAGAACTGGGCTAAAGAATGCTTGAGTTTACCTTTATATCCTTACATGAAATTGAAAGATGCAAATAAAGTCGTTAGGTTAATCCGTAAATTTTATTCTTAATTATATTCTACGTACTGCTTAATTTCTCTTATATTTGATTTAAGAAGCTTATTTATTTTTAATTTAATTTTAGACCTGTCATCATTGTTAAAATAAACGCCTCTTGCTAATTCGATAAAATCATTATCTAATTTTTTTTCCTTCTCAAGTATTCGAAGTTTATCTTCAATTTCCCACAATTTAGAATTTGTTAGTTTTAATTCATTATATAACTTTTTAATTTCTTCATTAAATTTAATATTCTCTTCTTGTGTTTTTTTAAGAGATTTATACTCTTTTAAGACTTCTTTTTTATCATCTTCATTTTTAATTTTATCAATTTTGATTTCCAAAATTGTTATTTTATCTAGTAGTTCTCCAGCAGATATTTCAGATAAGATTTTCATAACAATATTTTAAATTAATAGTTTTTTATTGGATTCTCTATAGAAATGTATATATATAAATATGGGAATAATAAAAGATTCGCTTACCTTTGATGATGTTACTCTAATTCCTAGTTTTTCGTCGATTTTACCCTCCGAAGCCATAACAGACACTATTTTAAGCCCTAATTTGAGATTGAAAATACCCTTAATGTCATCAGCAATGGACACTGTTACAGAATCAAAAATGGCAATAGCACTTTCAAAAGCCGGAGGCCTTGGAGTAATCCATAGAAACCTTTCTATTGAGAGCCAGTTAAAAGAGGTAAAAAAGGTAAAAAAAAGCAATTGCATAGTGGGAGCGGCAATAGGTGTTGGTGAAAGGGATTTTGAGAGAGCAATAGAGCTTAATAAAGCAAATGTTGATTTATTAATTATAGATACAGCACACGGCCACACCCAAAAAGTTTCCAAAATGATTAAAAAAATAAAAAAAAGAATAAGTAAAGCAAATCTTTGTGCTGGCAATATCGCTACAGGCAAAGCGGCAAAATTTCTGGCTGACAATGGTGTTGATATAGTAAAAGTTGGTATTGGACCTGGATCTATATGCACTACAAGATTGGTTGCAGGCATCGGGGTACCACAATTAAGTGCAATAATGGATGTAAAAAAATCAATAAGAAAATATAAAACAAAAATTATTTCTGACGGTGGTATTAAATTTTCTGGAGATTTAGCAAAAGCTTTAGCAGCAGGCGCCGACTGTATAATGATCGGATCATTGTTTTCTGGTACAGACGAGAGTCCAGGAAAAATAATAAAAATTAAAGGTAAACTTTATAAAAATTTTAGAGGCATGGGCTCAGTGGGAGCTATGTCAGTCGGATCATCTGACAGATATTATCAAAAAAGATACAAAGATATTTCAAAATATGTTCCCGAGGGTGTTGAAGGATTGGTCAAGTATAAGGGCCAGGTTTCTAAAATTATTTATAATCTTGTTGGAGGGTTAAAATCTTCAATGGGGTATTTAGGATCAAAAAAAATTAAAGATCTTCAAAGAAATGGTGAATTTGTTAAAATTACAAAAGCAGGTTTTTACGAAAGTATGGTTCACAATGTTGATCATATAAAACAAAATGGAACCAAGTAATTTACAAAAAATTATTATAGTTGACTTTGGATCCCAATTTACACAACTTGTAGCAAGAAAAATTAGAGAGTTAGGCTCTTATTCTGAAATAATCAACTTTAAAAATATTTTTAAATTAAAAAACGATTCTTCAGTAAAAGGCATAATCCTTTCTGGAGGCCCTTTAAGCATTACTAGTAATAAAGGTGTCAGTTTAGATAGTTTTTTAATTAAAAAAAAAATACCAATTTTAGGCATATGTTATGGTCATCAAATTCTTGCTAAAAAGTTTGGTGGAAAGATAAAAGTTTCAAAACACCGCGAATTTGGAAAAGCAATATTAAAAGCTAAATCAAACTCTATTTTAACAAAAAATTTTTTTAAAAATAAAAAAAGTGTAGTTTGGATGAGTCATCAAGACATTGTTCAAAAACTTCCTAATGGATTTAAAATTATAGCGTCTAGCCAAAATTCAAAACTTGCTGTAATAGCTAATGAAAAGTTAAAATACTACGGTGTTCAATTTCATCCAGAAGTAAGTCATTCAGAAAATGGAAAAATATTAATTAAAAATTTTATATTTAATATATGTAAAATTAAAAAAAATTGGAATTCCAAAAATCAAAAAAAATTATTTATTAGTAATATTCGTGATATTGTCAAAAATGACAAAGTTATTTGCGCATTATCTGGAGGCGTAGATAGTAGTGTTGTTGCTTTGCTTTTAAAAAAAGCTATAGGTAATAATCTTACTTGTATATTTGTTAATACAGGTCTTTTAAGAAAAAATGAGGCCAATGATATAAAAAAAATCTTCAGAAAAAAAATTAAGCTAAATTTGGTCTATGTTGATGCATCTAAGATTTTTTTAAAAAAATTAATAAATGTTGAAAACCCTGAAAAGAAAAGGAAAATTATAGGAAGTCTATTTATAAAAATTTTTGAAAAATACGCAAAAAAAGTAAAAAATGCTAAATATTTGGCTCAAGGAACTTTGTACCCAGACATGATCGAAAGTAAATCTGTTACAGGAAGTCCATCGTCTAAAATTAAATCACATCATAATGTAGGCGGTTTACCAAAAAATATGAAATTTAAACTTCTTGAACCTCTTAAATACTTATTTAAAGATGAAGTTAGAAAGTTAGGATCTGAACTGTTTTTAGATAAAAACATACTTTTGAGACATCCTTTCCCTGGACCTGGTCTAGCGATAAGAATACCTGGAAAAATTTCAGAGGAAAAAATTAAAATATTACAAGAAGCAGATTATATTTTTATTAATGAATTAAAAAAAGAGAAACTTTATAATAAAATTTGGCAAGCTTATGCAGCACTGCTTCCCGTAAAAACTGTTGGTGTTATGGGCGATAGTAGAACCTATGAGTATATTTGTTTAATTAGAGCTGTTACTTCCGTAGATGGAATGACAGCTGATTTTTTTTCTTTTAATAAAAATTTTTTAACCAATATTTCAAATAAAATTGTTAATTCTGTAAGAGGTATTAATAGAGTTGTGCTGGATATCTCTTCAAAACCCCCTAGTACAATTGAATTAGAATAGTATTTTCTATTATGAATTGTCTTAATCATAATATAGTTATCTTTAAAATTTAAACACTATATTAAGTGCTAATAAAGGTCATATTAGGTCGCGTGCTGATCAAACTGCTTGATCAAATTAAATTTATAAAACATAATATTTTCCAAATTACATTAGCTTGTAATTTATTGTTAACAATAAATAAGAGAGGATAATAAATGCTAAGAACATTAAAAACTTTGATGTATTTGCTTACGTCAATTGCTCTTCTAGTAAGTTTCGAAACTGGAGCATTTGCAGCAAAGAAATCAAAAACTCTTAAGAAAACTCAGAAGATGGGTTTTGTAAGATGTGGTGTTTCACAAGGTCTTCCAGGATTTTCTAATGCTGATGCATCAGGAAACTGGACAGGTGTTGACGTAGATTTATGCAGAGCTGTTGCTGCTGCAACTCTTGGCGATTCAGGAAAAGTTAAATTTTTTCCTTTAAGCGCTAAAGAAAGATTTACAGCTTTAACATCTGGTGAGATAGACGTCTTATCAAGAAATACTACTTGGACATTATCTAGAGATGCTGACATTGGTTTAACCTTTGTCGGTGTAAACTTTTATGATGGACAAGGTTTCATGGTTAGAAAAAGTTCTGGTATAACATCTGTAAATCAATTTAAAGCAGGTGTATCAGCTTGTACTAACTTAGGTACAACAACAGAGCTTAACATGAGGGACTTCTTTAATTCTAAAGGAATTAAATATGAACCTGTAACTTTTGAAAAAGCTGACGAAGTCGTAGCTGCATACGATGCAGGAAGATGCGACACGTACACTACTGATAAATCTGGTTTAGCAGCTCAAAGAATTAAATTGAGCAAACCAAATGATCATATAGTATTACCAGAAACAATCTCTAAAGAGCCATTAGGACCTGTTGTAAGACAGGGTGATGCTGTTTGGGAAGATATTGTTAGATGGTCACTAAACGTTATGATTGAGGCAGAAGAGTACGGTGTAACATCTGCTAATGCTGACAGCATGAAATCTTCAGAAAATCCAGCAGTTAAAAGATTAGTTGGAGCTGAAGGTGAATTAGGAGCAGCATTTGGTCTAGATAACGACTGGAGCTTAAGAATTATCAAGCAAGTTGGTAACTACGGTGAAAGCTACAAACGAAATATAGCTGACACTGGAATTTTACCAGACAGAGGTCCAAATCAACTTTGGACTAAAGGTGGCATACTTTACGTTCCACCAGCAAGATAATTGCTAATAATTATTACTAAAAAGAAAGGGCTAGATTTATCTGGCCCTTTTTTTTATACATAGACAATCGATGAATCATAGAATTAAAAGTATTATACCTCAATTATTAACACTCCTATTCGTAGTAGCAGTTATTGGTTTTTTCACAATCAATGCACAATTAAACATGGATGAGAGAGGTATTGATTTTGGTTACGGTTTTTTAAGTCAAGAGTCCTCTTTCGATGTCCAGTTTTCTTTAATAGAATACGATGGCTCACATTCTTATGCAAAAGCATATTTAGTGGGCCTTTTAAATACAATTTTAGTATCAGTGTTAGGTATAATTTTTTGTACTATAATTGGTGTTATTGTTGGTATTGCAAGGTTATCACCTAACTATCTAATAAGAAATACTGCAGCTTGGTACGTTGAATTTTTTAGAAATGTTCCTTTATTGTTGCAAATTTTTTTCTGGTATTATGCAGCATTAAGAGCATTACCGTTGCCTGAAAATACAGAAGCTCTTTTTGGTGTTACTTATTTAACTGTAAAAGGTTATTATATTCCTCGTTTAATTTGGGAAAATTTTGATATTTTAGTTTATTCAATTTTAGCCGCAGTTATTTCTATTATTTTTATTAGAAATTACGCAAGAAAATTACAAGAAGAGAAAGGTCAACAACTTCCGGTTCTTTTAATTTCAGTCGGATTATTATTTATATTTCCTGCAATAACATTTGTAACTGGAATGGTTCAATTGGAAGTTGCATTGCCTGTTTTAAAGCAGCTGTCTAAAACATCTTTTATATATGCTGAAGGTTTGAGCGTCCCACCAGAATTATTAGCATTGGTACTGGCTTTATCTTTATATACCGCAACGTTTGTTGCTGAATGTGTGAGAGCAGGTGTTCAGGGTGTAAGTAAAGGTCAGAAAGAAGCTGCTGCCTCAATAGGTCTAACACCCAATCAAATCCTGAAACTTGTTATAATGCCACAAGCTTTAAGAATAATTATTCCACCTACTACTAATCAATATTTGAATTTGACTAAAAATTCATCATTAGCAGCTGCTATTGCATATCCTGATTTAGTTTTGATTTTCGCAGGAACTGCTTTAATGCAGACTGGCAGGGCTATAGAGATAGTTTCAATAACAATGTTAACGTATTTAACTCTAAGTTTGGCAATATCTTTATTA
Organism: uncultured Pelagibacteraceae bacterium; assembly: GCA_902519465.1. Taxonomy (GTDB): domain Bacteria; phylum Pseudomonadota; class Alphaproteobacteria; order Pelagibacterales; family Pelagibacteraceae; genus Anoxypelagibacter. The sequence continues at coordinate 23,462 of CABYJW010000004.1, read as the reverse complement.
ATGAATTGGTACAACAAAAAAATAGCAATTAAAGAAAAGTAAAATGAAAAATATTAATATATTAAAACCAACTAATGCGAATTTTCAAACCTATTTATATATAGGTTCAGGCTTTATTTTAATCGGTATTTTTGACGTTTTTTTAAGAAGTTTTTTTAACCTAAATTTTTCGACTTTCTTACCTGATATTTTAAATTTCTTTCTACCGTTGATAATTGGTTTAATTGGATTTCAAATGATTAGGCTTGAGTATTCAGGCAATAGATTAGTTGATAAAATCAACCAAAGTGTAAACAACAATACATTCAATGCAGGACTAACACTTGTAATTATATTCCTTACTCTTTTAGTAATACCGCCAGCTTTAAATTGGATGATATTTGAAGCAACTATATCGGGTAATACAAAAGAAGCATGTGCAGCTACAGAGGGTGCTTGTTGGACTTATATTAAAGTTTGGTTCAGAAGATTTATGTACGGTATGTATCCAAATGACTTTCATTGGAGAATAAATACCGCATTCATTTTTTTAATTGGTTTTGCATTTGTAGGTTATTTTATGAGAGGTAAATTAAAGAATTATATTACTTTTTATTACGCTATTCTTTACCCAATAATTGCTTTTATTATTATAAATTTTTTAATTTCAGGAGGTTCTTTTGGTCTTGAGTGGGTTGAAACTAATGCGTGGGGAGGACTATCTTTAACCTTTATTGTTTCGTTTTTTGGACTAATTTTTTGTTTTCCTTTAGGAATGATTTTAGCTTTGGGAAGAAGATCTGAACTTCCAGTAATTAGATATATTTCAATTGGATATATAGAATTTTGGAGAGGCGTTCCATTAATAACAGTTTTATTTATGTCATCCGTGATGTTTCCAATGTTCCTACCGTCAGATGCGTTTGTTGATAAACTAATTAGAGTGATTGCTGCTATAATACTTTTTGAGGCTGCTTATGTAGCAGAAGTTATCAGAGGTGGATTACAAGCATTACCAAGAGGCCAATATGATGCTGCCAAATCTTTAGGAATGGGTTATTGGAAAATGCAAATTTTTGTAATTTTACCTCAAGCATTAAAATTAGTAATACCTGGAATTGCAAATACATTTTTAGCTTTAGTTAAAGATACACCATTAATTTTTGTCGTTGGTTTATCTGAAGTTGTTGGAATGCTTCAAATGGCAAAAACAAATCCTAAATGGCTCGGATATGCTATGGAAGGCTATATTTTTGCATCTATATTATTCTGGATAATTTGTTATGCTATGAGCAAATATAGTCAATACTTAGAACTAAAATATAAAACAGAAAGATAGAATGCCAGAGTCAATTATACAAATGAAAGAGGTTAATAAGTGGTTCGGTGACTTTCAAGTTTTAAAAGATATAAATCTTGAAGTTAAGGAAAAACAAAAAATAGTAGTTTGTGGCCCCTCAGGTTCTGGAAAATCAACTTTAATAAGATGCATTAATAGACTCGAAGAACATCAAAAAGGACAAATAATTGTTGACGGTAATGAATTATCTGAAAAAACTAAAGATATAGAAAAAATCAGAGCAGAAGTAGGTATGGTTTTTCAACAATTTAATTTATTTCCACACTTATCAATTTTAGATAATTGTACGTTGGCTCCTATATGGGTAAAGAAAACACCAAAAAAACAAGCAGAGGAATTTGCTATGAGACAATTAGAACAAGTTCAAATAGCCGACCAAGCTGCAAAATTTCCAGGCCAACTTTCTGGAGGGCAGCAGCAAAGAGCAGCACTTGCAAGAGCACTGTGCATGGAACCAAAAATTATGCTTTTTGATGAACCAACATCAGCTTTAGACCCAGAAATGATTAAAGAAGTTTTAGATGCAATGGTAAGTCTAGCAAAAGGGGGTATGACAATGATTGTTGTCACTCATGAAATGGGATTTGCTAAAGAAGTTGCTGATGAAGTAGTTTTTATGGATGAGGGAATGATAGTTGAAAGAGCAAAAACAAATGATTTCTTTGCTAATCCAAAAAACGAAAGAACAAAACTTTTCCTTAGTCAGATACTTTAATATTTCAAATAAATACTAATGAGAACATATATTTCACTAGTAACACTTTTCATTTTTGTATTATCCTCAAATGTTTATTCTCATGTACAGCACTATAAAGATTTAAAGTTTTTAAAATATGGTCTTTATTTTAATGACAAATTAATAGGAAATCATAAATTTAAATTTGAGCAAAAAGGTGGGTTTTTGCATGTGCATGGATCTGGTAATTTCAATGTAAGCAAATTAGGAGTCACACTATTTGATTTTAAAACAGTAAGTGAAGAGGTTTTTAAAAAAGGTAGATTAGTAAAATACACCTCAAAAACTATTCAAAATGAAAAAGAAAAGTTCTCTAATGTGCAAATCAAAAAAAATAAGCTTTTAATTGATGGATCTTCTTTCAAAGGTGAGGCCGAAAAGGATTTATTGGTTGGTACATGGTGGAATCATGAAATTATTAAATTTAGTAAACAAATTAGTCCTATTTCTGGAAGACTTTTACCTCAAAAAGTTACCTTTTTAGGTAAAAAAGGTATTAAAATCAATAATAGATCCTACAAAACACTTCATTTTAATTTTTTATCTGACGATGAGCTTCCAATTGATAAAAAAAAATTAAATATAAATATATTTTATGATGAAGAAACTTTATTATGGGTAAAATCCAGTTATAAAAAATTTGGTGAGTGGGAATACAGACTATTAGAAGCTCAATAAGCCGTGTTTTTTATGATACTTGTCAAGAAATATAACAATTAATTATTGGTTTTTATGGTTTTTTTGACCCCAAAAAAAAAGTTTTTTTTTTATTTTATGTATTGCCATTATATTTTTTTTCATGTTGAATAAACACTCTTTGGGATAATAAATGGAAGAAACTTTTAACGCACACTTAGGTAGAAAACTTCGAATGAGAAGATTGTCCCTAGGGTTAACACAAACTAAAGTCGCCAATGCAATAAACGTTACATTTCAACAAATTCAAAAATATGAAAAAGGAACTAATGGAGTTAGTTCTAGTAGATTAATACAATTATCAAATTTTTTAAAAGTACCTATTACATACTTTTTTGAAGATTTTTCTGACAACACTAATAACAATAAAAGTGAAAATGATAATTCTGATCTAAATTATTCTTTTTTAATAAAAACTTTTTCAACGCTTAATGAAAATCAAAAAGTAAAAATTGTGCAGTTGTTAAAAAACACTTCAAGCCTAAAAGAAACTGGTTAATCTTGGCTCCTCGGGCAGGACTCGAACCTGCGACCAATTGATTAACAGTCAACTGCTCTACCAACTGAGCTACCGAGGAATAAATTCAACATACTTTATTTTTGATAATTAACAACTATTTTTTTAATGCTTTTAAAGCAGCTTTTAATGGCAGCATCAAACAATCTTTTCTAGAAATATTACCTTTATTTATAATTACTAAAAATTTATTCCAACTTTTCTTTAAATCAGATTTTTTGATGAAGGATTTATTTAAAGTCTCATATAAAACTTTTAATTTTTTGGTTTCTTTATTTATTGCTACCTTTGACAACAAACTTGCTGATGCCTGACAATAAATACATGATTTTGTTTCATATTTAAAATTTATTAATTTACTATTTTTTACAATTAGATACACATGAATTTCATCTCCACATAATTTACTTTTTAACTTATGTGTATGTGTATAATTATCTATAGAGTGAAAATTTTTTAAATCTGATGCAATTCTTATTAATTTTTTGTCCATTTTAACATATCTTGGAGGCCACGCCCAGAATCGAACTGGGATAAAAGGATTTGCAATCCTCTGCGTAACCATTCCGCCACGTGGCCATATATAGATTAATATAGGTATATATATAAAAATAAAGCTAGAACTTTGCAAATATTATTAATACTTATAACTATGGCACAAAGTAAATATAATCATAAAATTTCAGAAAGCAAAATTTACTCATATTGGGAAGAAAACAAGTTATTCAAACCCAAAAAAAACAAAAAATCCTTTTCGATAGTTATACCTCCCCCAAATATAACTGGAAGTCTACATATGGGACATGCTTTAAACAATTCAATCCAAGATGTTTTGTCCAGATATTATAGAATGAATAATTATGAAACTTTATGGCAACCAGGCACAGATCATGCAGGTATAGCTACCCAAGCATTAGTTGAAAAAAATCTTAAATCTAAGGGAATTGATAAAAATGAAATAGGTAGAGATAAATTTGTAGAAAAAGTTTGGCAATGGAAAGAGGAATATGGTGGAAAAATAATTAACCAACTTAAAAAATTAGGCTGTTCCTGTGACTGGTCAAGAAATGCATTCACAATGGATAAAAATTTATCAAGTTCTGTTATTAAAGTATTTATTGATCTTTATAAAAAAAAACTAATTTTTAAAGCAAAAAAATTAGTCAATTGGGATACGGTTTTAAAGACCGCAATATCTGATCTTGAAGTTGATCAAAGAGAAGTAAATTCGAAATTATATTATATAAAGTATAAGATAGAGAATTCAGGTGAAACAATTACAATTGCAACTACTAGACCAGAGACTATGCTTGGCGATACAGCTGTTGCGGTTAATCCTAAAGATGAGAGATATTTCAATTTAGTTAATAAGTTTGCAATACTGCCTATAGTTGGAAGAAAACTTAAAATAGTTCAGGATGATTATGCTGATCCAAATCAAGGCAGCGGTGCAGTTAAAATTACACCCGCACATGATTTTAATGACTTTGAAGTTGGTAGAAGACAGAAGCTTAAATCTATAAATATTTTTACTGAAGATGGAAAAATTAATGATAATGCTCCTAATGAATATATAGGTTTAGACAGATTTGAAGCCAGAAAAAATATAATTGATAAATTAAAAGAATTACAACTTTTTGAAAAAGAAGAGACTATAAAAAACAAAGTACCTTATGGAGATAGATCTAATTCTATAATTGAACCTTTTTTAACCGAGCAGTGGTTCTGCGATGCAAAAAAATTATCTATCAAAGCAAAAAAAATAGTAAAAAATAAAAAAACAAATTTTTTCCCATCAAATTGGTCAAAAACATATTTTCAATGGATGAATAATATTGAACCCTGGTGCATTTCACGACAACTTTGGTGGGGACATCAAATCCCAGCATGGTATGGACCAGATAGAAAAATATTTGTTGCAGAAAATCAAAAAAAAGCAGAACAGCAGGCAAAAAAATTTTATAAAAAAAATGTTTATTTAAAAAGGGATCCAGATGTACTTGATACATGGTTTTCTTCAGGTCTTTGGCCTTTTGCAACATTAGGGTGGCCTTCAAAAAATTATTTTTTGAAAAAATTTTATCCCACATCGGTCTTAGTAACTGGTTTTGATATAATTTTCTTTTGGGTAGCTAGAATGATGATGCTGGGTATGCAATTTTTAAACAAAGAACCATTTAAAGAAATTTATGTCCATGCGCTTGTTAGAGATGAGAAAGGCCAAAAAATGTCAAAATCAAAAGGAAATGTAATTGATCCTTTAGTTCTTATAGAAAGTTATAGCGCAGACGCTTTAAGATTTACTTTATTATCTATGGCATCACCAGGAAGAGACGTAAAACTCTCCGAACAAAGAGTTAAAGGATATAGAAATTTTTTAACAAAAATATGGAATGTTAATAATTTTCTTAAAGTAAATAAATGTAGTTTTGATGGAGTAATTAAACCTAAAAACTTAAATCTTAATATAAATAAGTGGATTTATAATGAGCTTATTGAAACGAAAAATTTAACAGAAAATTTCATTAAAAATTACCGTTTTGATGAAGCGGCAAAAACCATTTATAAATTTGTTTGGAATAGTTATTGCGATTGGTACTTGGAACTCTCTAAAACCATCTTATTTTCAAAAAAAAATAAAGATGTTCTAGAGGTAAAAAATACATCTGGTCAAATTTTCAAAGAAATATTAATATTATTACATCCATTTATACCTTTTATAACTGAAGAACTGTGGCTTAAAAATAAACTTAAAACCAAATCAACTAAATATTTAATGTATGCCAATTGGATTACTACAAAAAAATTTAAAAAAGACAAAAATATTGAAAATGTAAATGAAATCATTGATATGATATCAGGTATAAGATCTTTTAAAAACGAACTTAATGTTAAACCAGGCTCTTTTGTTGATATTTCAATAGAGAAATTAGACAATAGAAAACAAACATTGTTTTTACAAAATCAAATTATAATTAAAAAATTAGGAAGAGTTAATTCTATCTTCACTAAAGACTTATCGAAACAATCAGCAAATTTAGTAATATCTGGTGAAATTTTAAAATTATATTTTGACAAAAGTATAGATCTTGATTTGATTAGACAAAATTTATTGAAAAAACAAAGTAAAATTCAACAAGATTTAGATACCGTTGCTAAAAAATTAAACAATTCTACCTTTGTAGAACGTGCACCAAAGCATATTGTGGAACAAGAAAAAAATATCTATAATGATTTAAAAATAAACATTGAAAAAATTAATTTAACTTTAAATGGTCTAAAATGAATAAATTTAATAAAAAAAAATTACCAAGCAGACATACATCTTTAGGCGCAGATAAAGCTCCTCAAAGGTCCTTTTATTATGCAATGGGTGAAACTGAAAAAGATGTAGCAAAACCTTTTGTTGGTGTTGTTTCTACATGGAACGAAGCTGCACCATGTAATATTGCACTAATGAGACAAGCTCAGTCAGTTAAAAAGGGTGTCAAATTTTCTGGCGGCACACCAAGAGAATTTTGCACTATAACTGTTACTGACGGTATCGCTATGGGGCATGAAGGAATGAAATCTTCTTTGGTATCTCGAGATGTTATTGCTGACTCAACAGAGTTAACTGTTAGAGGGCATTGTTATGATGCATTAGTAGGAGTTGCCGGTTGTGATAAATCTTTACCAGGCTTAATGATGGCAATGCTTAGACTTAATGTACCAAGTGTATTCATTTATGGTGGATCGATTCTTCCTGGCAGATATAACGGAAAAGATGTAACAGTTTTAGATGTGTTCGAGGGTGTAGGAAAATATTCTTCAGGCAAAATGAGTGAGCATGCATTGAGAAAACTAGAATTAAAAGCTTGTCCTAGCGCTGGAGCATGCGGTGGACAATTTACTGCAAATACTATGGCATGTGTATCTGAGGCTATTGGTTTAGCTTTACCTTATTCTGCGGGAACACCAGCACCATACGAACAGAGGGATAAATATGCCTTACAAAGCGGTAAGGCAGTTATGAATTTGTTAAAAAAAAATATTAGACCGAGAGACATTGTTTCAAGAAAATCTTTAGAGAATGCAGCAACTATAGTTGCAGCCACAGGAGGTTCAACTAATGCAGCATTGCATTTACCAGCTTTAGCAAATGAAATAGGAATTAAATTTGATTTAATGGATGTTGCAAAAATTTTTAAAAAAACACCATATCTTGCAGATTTGAAACCTGGTGGAAGATATGTTGCAAAAGATATGTGGAAAGCTGGAGGCGTTCCAATGCTGTTAAAAACCTTGTTAGATGGCGGATATATTCATGGAAACTGTATGACGGTTACAGGTAAGACAATGAAAGAAAATCTTAAAAAAGTTAAATTTAATAATAAACAAAAAGTTATGAGAAAATATAATAATCCTTTATCAAATGATGGGGGAGTTGTAGGATTAAAAGGCAATCTTGCACCAGATGGAGCAATTGTAAAGGTTGCAGGATTAAAAAAACTTCAATTTACTGGAAGAGCAAGATGTTTTGATACAGAAGAATCTGCTTATAAAGCAGTATTAAAAAGAAAATATAAAGATGGTGACATTATAGTTATCAGGTATGAGGGTCCCAAGGGAGGTCCGGGTATGAGAGAAATGCTTCAGACTACAGGAGCTATCTATGGTCAGGGCAAAGGTGAAAAAGTTGCATTAATAACGGATGGAAGATTTTCTGGAGCAACCAGAGGTTTTTGTATTGGACATGTAGGTCCAGAAGCATCGGTGGGAGGTCCTATAGGGTTATTAAAAAATGGAGACATAATTCATATAGACGCAAAAAAGGGAACGATTAACGTTAATCTCTCAAGAAAAGAGTTATCTAAAAGGAAGAAAAAATGGAGACCTAAAAAAATTAATTTTGGAAATGGAACGCTTTGGAAGTATGCACAAACAGTTGGTCCAGCATATCAAGGCGCGTCCACACACCCTGGCGGTAAAGAAGAAGTAAAGTGTTACGCAGATATTTGAATGAAAATTAGACCTGTTATTTTATGTGGTGGAGCAGGAACCAGACTATGGGAAAATAAGAAACATCATCAACCAAAACAGTTTATTGACTTTGGTGGCTGGTCTTTAATGCAAAAAACTCTAGAAAGGGTAAAAAATAGCGTTTTTGATTACCCAATAATTAGCACCAATAAGAAATATCTATTTCATGTTAAAAAGTCATTAAAAAAATTAAATATAAAAAAATATAAAATTATTTTAGAGCCAGCTAAAAAAAATACCTCTCCAGCTATACTGGCCTCAGCCTTAATTAAAGAAATACCCTATAATCAGCCTTTAATGTATTTTCCTTCTGATCATCTTTTAGAAAAAAATAGTATTTTCAATAGAGCTATAAAAGGGGCATCTAAACATCTCAATAACAAAAATGTTTTCATTTTTGGAATTAAACCTACCAATCCATCAAGTGAGTATGGATATTTTTATACAAAAAAAAATAAAAATAACTTAAATAAAGTATTTAAATTCATTGAAAAACCTATCAAATCAAAAGCTAAGCTAATTATAAAAAAAAAAGGATACTGGAATTCTGGTATGTTTTTTTTAAGAAAAGACTCTTTGATATACAATTTTCAGAAATATGAGCGTAAAACATTTAAAAATTGCTTAAACTCAGTTCTCAAATCAAAATACAGAAATAAAATCTATTATTTAAACAAATCAGCTTTTATAAAATGCGTAGAAAAATCTTTTGATTATGCAGTTCTTGAAAAGTCAAAACATATTAATGCTATTAAATTAAGTATACCATGGTCAGATCTAGGCAGCTGGAAAGAGATATCAAAAAATTACAATAAGAATAAATCAAAGTATTTTAGAAAAAAAAATGTTTTCTATAGACCCTGGGGGAGTTACATAAATTTATTTAGAGGAAATAATTTTTTAGTTAAAGAATTAATCGTTAAACCCAAAGGTATTCTTAGTCTTCAAAAGCACTTTCATAGATCTGAACATTGGTTAATTACAGAGGGAAAACCTATGATTACTTTAAATAATAAAAAGATTTTAAAATCTAAAAACGACTCTGTTTATATTCCAAAAGGAGCCATTCATAGAATAGAAAATCCATTTAAAAAAACTGTTAAAATTTTAGAAATTCAAAAAGGTTCAATTTTAAAAGAAACTGATATTGTAAGGTATCAAGATATGTATGGGAGAGTTAATTAATCTCAAGTTCAACAGGTGTATGGTCTGAAGGTTTAACTTTTCCACGAGGTTTTTTATTTACATTAACTCCCTTAATATTGTTTAACAAATTGTTTGAAACTAAAAAATGGTCTATCCTCAAGCCATTATTTTTTTGCCACGAACCTGCCATGTAGTCCCAAAATGTATATTCAGTCTTATCTTTATTAAAATAGCGGTAAATATCATGAAAACCTAAATTCATTAATTCTTGATATTTTTTTCTTATCTCTATTTTAAATAATGCGTCATTCTCATATTTTTTATAATCATAAACATCGTTTTTTTCAGGTATTACATTAAAATCTCCACCAATAATTACATTTTTATTTATTGATAATAATTTTTTTGTTTTTTTTATAAAAGAATTCAACCAATTAAGTTTATATGTGTACTTCTCGGTATTAACTGGATTTCCATTTGGTACATATATATTAATTAGTTTTATTTTTAAGGATTTGTTAATTATATTTGCTGTTATTATCCTAGATTGTTTTTTTGGATCTTTAATATAATCAGTTTCAATTTGATATATTTCTTTTTTACTTATAAATGCAACTCCATTATAACTTTTTTGACCATATACATAACAATTATAACCTAATCTATCAAAATCAGTATAAGGGAAACTTTTCTCCTCTGTTTTAATTTCTTGTATCATTAATATATCGGGATTAGATTGTTTGATATAATCTTTAATATTTAGAATTCTGGCTCTTACAGAATTTACATTCCACGATGTTATTTTCATTAAACAGAAAAAGATAGCCCACAGCCACAAGACGAGCTAGCTTTTGGGTTAGTTATTGTAAAAGAATTTCCTATTAGTTCTTTTTTAAAATCTACAATTGAACCTTCAATAATCTTTAGGGAATTATTATCTATAACAGTTTGGTCAAAAAGGTTATCATCTGCTTGAACATTTTTTTCAAATGAGAAACTATACTTAAAACCTGAACACCCCCCACCAAGTACGGATATTCTAAAGTATTTTTTCGCGGTATCTTGAGAAATTATTCTACTAATCTCTTTTTTTGCAGTATCTGTAAATTCAATTTTATTAGCCATTTTATTTTCAAATCATGTATTATAACTAATTAATACCTTTAATGCAAAAAAACGATTACTCACTATTAGCCACACCTATAAGATCTAGTGGAAGGATTTACAAAGAAAAAACAAGTAAATTTAGAACACATTATCAAAGAGACAGAGATAGAATAATACACTCAACAGCCTTCAGAAGACTTAAACACAAAACGCAAGTATTCGTTAATACATCAAGCGACCATTTCAGAACAAGAATTACTCATTCGATGGAAGTTTCTCAAATAGCAAGAACATTAGGTAAAATCTTTAAACTCAACGATGATTTGTGTGAAACATTAAGCTTAGCTCATGATTTAGGCCACCCACCATTTGGTCATGCTGGAGAGAAAGCATTAAATACTTGCATGAAAAATTTTGGTGGTTTTGATCACAACATTCAAACTTTAAGAATAGTTACTATATTGGAGAAAAAGTATTATAAATTTAACGGTCTAAATTTAACCTTAGAAACACTAGACGGGTTGATCAAGCATAACAGTCCAATACTAAACAAAGAAAAATATGAAAATATTTTAGGTAAAAATATATTTAAAAATAAAATTAATTATATTAAAAGCCCTTCTCTAGAAGCACAACTATCTTCAATATCAGACGATATAGCATATAACAGTCATGATCTTGAGGATGGATTAAACGCAGGTTTTTTTGGTTTAAATGAAATAAAAAATATTCCAATAATATCTGGTATTGTGAAAACACATTTGAGAAAATTAAAAAAAAATAATAAAGATTTAATTTATCGTCAAGTAACAAGAGATCTTATTAACAAAATGGTTAGTGACGTTGTACTCACAACTAAATTAAATATTAAAAAAGAAAAGATTAAATCGATTAAAAATGTATATAAAACAAAAATCAAACTGGTCAATTTTTCTAGCGAAATGAGATTATTCGATAAAGAAATAAAACTTTTTCTAAATAAAAAAATGTACAATAATCCAGTTGTTTTAAATAAAACTAAGCAAGGATCAATTATAATAAGTTCCCTTTTTAAAAAAATCAGAGAAAAACCAAGCAAATTTATTAAAGTTAATGAGTTAAAAATGTTCACAATAGAGAGAAGAATTTGCGATTTTATAGCTGGAATGACCGACAGATATGCAATAAATCTATATAAATCATTAAAATGAATTTTTTTAATATATATCTGGAGAAAATTAAAAAAAGTACGATTAAAAATAAAAAAAAATTAGATTTCAAAGAAAATCAAATTTTAAATAAAATTATTGTTGAGTCCCCGCCAGAAAATTTCAACTGCGACTTATCAACAAACATTGCTTTAATTCTTGCAAAAAAAACAAACCAAAATCCAAGAATAATTGCAGAAAAAATTAAAGCAATTCTTATTCGTGAGATTAAACATTTTTCATCAATTGATATTGCCGGACCAGGTTTTCTTAATATTAAATTATCAGATGATGCATGGTTTTATGTTATTAAAAATATTGAAAAAAATAAAAAAAACTTTGGTTCAAATAAAAAAAATCATAAATATAATATTGAATTTGTTTCCGCAAACCCCACCGGTCCTTTACATATAGGTCATTGTAGAGGGGCAATATTTGGTGATGTTTTATCAAATCTACTCAAGTTTAATGGACATAAAGTAACGAAGGAGTTTTATATAAATGACTACGGAAAACAAATAGATGATTTTTCAAAGTCAATTTATTTAAGACTTAAGGAGATAAAATTCAACATAAAGTTCCCAAGTGAAGAAACTCTTTATCCCGGTAATTATATTATAGATATTTCAAAGAAAATTTTGAAGGATGAACCGAATATAAATCTTGAAAACTTTGATAAAATAAAAAATAAATTAAAGAAACATGGCCTTAAATATACTATGGATTCAATAAAATTGGATCTTAAAAATTTAGGTATTACACATGATAATTTTTTTTCAGAAACTACGCTGGTTAAAAATAAATCCGTTGAAAAAGTTGTTAAAATTCTAAAGAAGAAGAATTTAATAGAAGAAGGTTATTTAGAGCCACCAAAGGGCGAAGATAATAAAAATTGGAAAAAAATTAAAAGATTAATTTTCAAGTCTAGTTTGTTTGGAGATGATACAAACAGGGCTTTAACTAAAAATGATAATACTTGGACGTATTTTGCTAATGATTTAGCATATCATTCAAACAAAGTTTCTAGAAAATACGATTATCTAATTAATATTCTTGGAGCTGATCATGCTGGATATATTAAAAGAATATCATCAGCTGTTAATGCCCTATCTAAAAAAGAAAATATATTAATTTGTAAAGTCTGTCAGCTTGTTAAGTTAATTAAAAATGGTCAACCTTATAAAATGTCAAAAAGAAAAGGGGATTTTATAGAAATTAAAGACGTCTTGAATGAAGTTGGAAAGGACTCACTGCGGTTTATGATGTTAAGTAGAAGCAATGATGTGGAGTTAGATTTTGATTTCAATAAAGTTCTTGAGAAGAATAAAGAAAATCCTGTTTTTTATGTTCAATATTGTTACGCAAGAATAAATTCTTTGCATACATCATTAAAAATAAATCACAAAAGGATGAATAAATTAACTGACTTAAAATTTAATCCAAATGATTATGAATACAAATTATTAAGAAAAATAATTGAGTGGCCCAAGATAGTAGAATTGTCAGTAAAAAAATTAGAACCACATCGAATTCCTTTCTATTTATATGAGCTAGTTACAATTTTTCACTCGTATTGGAGTAAAGGAAATGAGGACTCGAAATTCAAATTTATTGTTAATGGAAAAATTAAAAATGAATTAACATTCAAAATATTTCAACTTATTACTATAATTCTAAAAAATGCGATGCATATACTGGATGTTTCGTTACCTAAAAAAATGTGATGATAAATAAAGTATTTTCTATCTTACAATTTTTATTAATAATATTTTTTATATTTTATATCAGCTATTACTACTTTTCAGATACAAATATTGATAAAATTTATAAAAATCGGATAAACTTGTCGCTTAATTTAACCAAAAACACAGGTGAATTACCATTACTAAATAACGACACGAATAATATTATCGAATATCAAAATAGCGATGAAAGTATGGAAAAAATAAAAAAAAGATCTTTCTGGAATTTATTGAAGTAAAATGAATAGGAAGCCAATTATAACGAGTATCCAAACATACTATTTAACAAAGTCTGAAAAAAAACTTTTTAAAAAGGAAAAACCATGGGGAATAATTTTGTTTAAAAGAAATATAAAATCATTTCAACAAGTAAAATTATTAACATATAGTATAAGAAAAATCCTAAAAGATCCTTATTATCCTATTCTGGTAGACGAAGAGGGGGGAGATGTTTCAAGATTTTCACATTTGATAAATAGCAAAGAATTATCACAAAAATTTTTTGGTAATATATATAAAAAAAATAAAAATAATGGAAAAAAAATTTATCAATATTACCTTAACTCAACATGCTCTGTGTTAAGAGAAGCTGGAATTAATATAAATACTGTGCCTGTTTTAGATATTTTACATAAAAAAACTGCAAAAATTTTAAAAAATAGGTGTTTTTCTTCAGATAAAAAAAATATAAGAATATTAGGTAAATTATGTGTAACTGTACTAAAAGAAAATAAAATTGGCTCTGTTTCTAAACACATACCCGGACATGGAGCAACAAATATTGACAGTCACAAATCCCGTCCAATAGTTTTAGATAGTATTAAAAAATTAGGACTTAAAGATTTTTTTCCATTTAAAAATATCAACTCGAATTTTGTTATGACTGCCCACATATTATATAAAAAAATTGATCCTAACTTTGTTGCAACGCAATCTAAAATTGTCTTGAAAAAAATTATAAGAGATAAGATTAATTTTAAAGGTCTTATAATGTCAGATGACATTGGAATGAAAGCTTTAAAGGGAAACTTACTTTCTAATGCAAAAAAATCACTACAATCTGGTTGTAATCTTATTTTATATTGTGGCGGTAATACAAACGACTCTTCTCTACTTCTTAAAGGAACAAATAAAATTGATAAATTTACTGTAAAAAAAACACAACAATTTTATCGTTTTTTAAGATAGTATCTATATATGGAATCAAATAATGATTTAGATATTTTAATTGATATACCAAATTACTCAGGACCACTTCAGACCTTACTTGACCTCGCTAAGAACCAAAAAGTTGATCTTAATCAAATCTCAGTAACAGTTTTAGCTGATAACTTTCTTGATTATATAAAAAATTCAAAAAATCTTGATTTAGCATTTGAATATTTAATTATGGCTACATGGTTAGCATACTTAAAATCTAAACTTTTATTACCGGAAGATGAAGATGATGAATTCAAGGCTTCAGACATTGCTGAAAAATTAAAATTACAATTAAAGAAATTGGAACTAATAAGATTACTATCTGATCAACTTCTTAAAAGAGAAATAATTGGAAAAACAATATTTTATAGAGGTATGAAAGGTGGTATTAGATCTATTAATAACACTGTCTACAAAGTAACACTATATGAATTATTAAAAAGTTATTCAGGTATTAAAGTTCAATCGTTATATCAAACAATAAATATACCTAAACTTCCTGTTATGACAACTCAAGAGGGAATTAAAGAGATAAAAAATAAAATGTCTGAAATTGACGATTGGAAAAAAATTCAAGATTTGATCCCCCAAACTTTTAAAACTTCTATTAATTTTAAAAAAACTGGACTCGCTTCAGTTTTCTCCGCGAGTCTTGAATTAGTTAAAGATGGAGTGGTGAATTTGATGCAAGATAATCTTTTTGATGACATCTATATTAGAACAGCAAAACATACACCATTAAAATTAAAGGAAAGTAAATCATGACCAAAAACGAAAAAAAAAATAATATTATTAATTTTCCTAAAAAAAAATCTAAAATTGAAAGGGAAGTAGAAGCAATAGTTTTTGCAGCAGATGAACCATTAGATTTAGATACAATAGAAAAAAGAGTTGGATCTACCACAAATATAAAAAAGATTTTAGAAAATCTTCAAAAAGATTATTCTGAAAGAGGAATAAATTTAATATATAAATCAAATAAATGGTCTTTCAGAACAGCAATTGACTTATCAAAACTAATGTCGTTACAAAAATCTACTCAAAAAAAATTATCTAAATCCACAATAGAGACTCTATCAATTATTGTGTATCATCAACCTGTTACTAGATCTGAAATTGAGTCTATTCGAGGTGTTGCATTTTCTTCCAATACTTTAGAAATTTTACTTGAGCTAGATTGGGTCCGTCCATCTGGTAGAAAAAATGTTCCAGGCAAACCAATTCAATATTCAACTACTGAAAAATTTCTTGAACATTTTAATATAGAAAAATTAACTGATCTTCCAAGTGTTGATGAACTTAGTTCAGCTGGTTTAATAGATGATGCTTCAATTGACTCTTCTATATTCGGAACCAGTAAATTTTTTAAAGAGCAATCTCTCCAGAAAAAAGATGAACTATATAAGGATATAGACAAAGCTATTAAAGACTCACCTAAAAGCGAAGAATAAAGATATTTATTTAATTGGTTTTATTGTATATAATTTAACTTATGGGAATAAGTTTTTGGCAAATAGCTATAGTAGTTGTATTAGTGGTTCTACTGTTCGGTAGAGGAAAAATCTCAAGCTTAATGGGCGATGTCGCTAAGGGAATCAAGAGTTTTAAAAAAGGTATGTCATCTGAAGAAAAAGACGATAAATCAGATTCAGATAAAGATTCAAATTCACAAAGTTAATAAACAATAATGCCACAAATTGGATGGTTCGAAATACTAATTATTGTAGTTGTTGCCATTTTAGTAATTGGTCCTAAAGATTTTCCAAAAGTTTTAAGTAAAGTTGGAAGTTGGATTGGCTCAACCAAAAGATATTTTAGCGATATTCAGAACAAAATGACCAAACTTGAAGATGAAGTAACCCCAGATGATCCAGAGGTAAAATATTCAAAAAAAAATAACGAAGACGTAGAAAAGAAAAATGACAGATAAATCCAAAGAAGGTTCTTTTGTTAGTCATCTTACAGAGCTGAGAAGTAGATTAATTAATTCCTTAATCTTTATATTTACAATTTTTATTATTGGATATTTTTTTGCAGAAAATATTTACAATTTCTTAGTCGAGCCATATGCTAAAGCAGTTCAAAATGATGGTGTTGAGAGAAGATTAATATTTACCGCATTACATGAAACATTTATTACTTATTTGAAAGTCGCTTTTTTTGCGGCAATTTTTCTTGGTTGCCCTGTTGTTTTAACGCAATTATGGAAATTTGTTGCACCAGGTCTCTATAAAAACGAAAAGAAAACTTTATTACCATATTTAATAGCTACTCCAATACTATTCTTGCTCGGAGGAATGTTGATTTATTATTTGGTTATGCCGTTAGCAATTAAGTTTTTTTTGTCTTTCGAAACAGTCGGTCAGGGAAATGCCCTTCCAATCCAATTAGAAGCAAAAGTGAATGAATATTTATCTCTTATTATGCGTCTTATCTTTGCGTTTGGTTTAAGTTTCCAACTTCCAGTTCTGTTAAATTTGTTAGCTCGTGTAGGTGTAATTGATTCGGAATATTTAAAAATAAGAAGAAAATATTTTATTGTTATCATCTTTGCAGCTGCTGCAATACTAACTCCCCCTGATCCTATTACTCAAATAGGTTTAGCAATACCATTGTTAATATTATATGAATTATCTATTATATCAGTAAAACTTACTGAAAAAAATAGAGATAAAGAAAATGCACAATCTTAAATTAATAAGGGAGAATTTAGACGATTTTAAAAACAAAATTTCTAAAAGAAATACAAAAGTAGATTTTGACAAATTAATACAGTTGGATAAAAAACATAGAGAAATAATAGGTAATAAAGAAAAATTAGAACAACAAAAGAAAATAATCTCCAAATCACAAGACAAAAAACAATTTGAGAAATCAAAAAATATTTCTAACGAGATTAATCAATTAATAATTGAAGAAAAAAAAATTGGTAAAAAAATTTCTCAAATTTTAGATGTAATACCCAATATAGGTTTAGATGACGTTCCAGTTGGTTCTGATGAAAAGTCAAACAAAATTATAAATCTTACTGGCGAAATCCCTAAGTTTTCTTTTAAAGTCCAATCACATTATGAAATAGGTAAAAAAAAAGGTTTACTAGATTTTGATCTAGCATCCAAAACAACAGGTGCTAGATTTGTTTTTTTAAAAGGAAAATTAGCTGAATTAGAAAGAGCAATTTCTAATTTTATGCTCGATGTTCACACAAAAGAATTTGGCTATGAAGAAGTATCACCTCCATTAATCGCATCTGAAAATACCATGTATGGTACAGGTCAGTTACCTAAATTTGAAAACGATCAATTCCAAATTCAAATGGAGGGCAATCAAAAAAAATATTTAATTCCTACTGCAGAAGTTATATTAACAAATATGTTTAAGGAAAATACTCTTAACATTAAAAATCTGCCAAAAAGATTAGTGGCTTCAACTCCTTGCTTTAGAAAAGAAGCGGGAAGTTACGGGAAAGACACAAAAGGAATGTTGAGACAGCACCAATTTTATAAAGTTGAATTAGTTAGCATAGTTGAACCAAACAAATGCAATGAAGAGTTAAATCGAATGATAAGTTGTGCTGAAGAGATTCTTAAAAGACTAAAACTACCTTACAGACAAGTGTTACTATGTACTGGTGATATGGGTTTTAGTGCTGAAAAAACTATTGATCTAGAAGTATGGATACCATCTGAAAATAAGTTTAGAGAAATTTCAAGTTGTTCATCTTGTGGACAATTTCAATCAAGACGAATGAGAGCTAAATATAAAGATTCAAAAAATAAATCTGATTTTCTTGGTACACTTAATGGATCTGGTTTAGCTATTGGCCGGACTTTAATTGCAATTATGGAGAATTATCAGAAATCAGATGGCACAATTACAATACCTGAAGCTTTGAGGGGGTACATGAAAAACCTAGACAAAATTTAAATATTTAATAAATTAGTTGTTATAATATTATTAATACTATACTTATTTTAAAATTATGAGTTCAAATTTTGCACAATTTATACCTTTAATACTAATTTTTGTTATATTTTATTTTTTCTTAATTAGACCTCAGCAAAAAAGAGTTAGAGAACATAAAGATATGGTAAAGAATTTAAAAAGGGGGGATGAAGTAATTACTTCAGGTGGAATTATAGGAAAAGTAGATAGGGTTTATGAGGATGATAAATTAGAAATAGAGATTTCAGACGGCGTAAAAGTTAATGTGATAAAGAATACAGTTCAAAGTCATTTAAAAAAAGAAATTAAAAAATAATTTTTTGTGTTAAACTTTTCAAATTCGAAAGTTCTTACAATATATATAACGTTTATTTTAATAAGTTTTTTTTCACTTTCAAATTTCTTAAATTTTGAAAGTCCTTTTTTAAAAAAAAAAATTAATCTTGGTTTGGATTTGCAAGGTGGATCTTACTTACTTTTAGAAGTTGATAGTAGTGCATTAGAAAAAAGACGTTTACAGTCGAAAGTAATATTGCTTAAAAAAGCACTTAATAAGAGTTTAATTAAATTTGATAATTTTAGTATAAATGATGACTCGATTAAATTTACAACGGAGGAAAAAAACTTTAAAGAATTTGAAAAAATATTTAATCTTAAAGGTTCTAATGAAATTAATGCCTTTTTGGATAAATATAATTCATTCGAATTAGACTACACAATAAAGAATAATTTAATTAGTATATATTTATCTAAATATGGAATAATTAATCTTCGTTCAGCTGCTGTAGACCAATCCATAGAAATTGTTAGAAGACGTATTGATGAAATAGGTACCAAAGAACCATCTATACTTAAAAGAGGAAATAATCGAATTTTGGTAGAGCTACCTGGTATTAAGAATCCAGAAAGAATAAAAGAATTGCTTGGAAAAACAGCAGAGCTGTCATTTAGATTGGTTACTAAAGACAATGTCGAATTTGGCAGTGAAAATTTTATTATTACTAATACCCAAGAAGAAATATCTGTAAGCAAAAGAATTATTTTAAGTGGAGAAAACTTGATTGATGCTCAGCCAAAATTTGACAATTTAAATAATCAACCCATTGTTTCTTTTTCATTGGATAGATTGGGCTCGCAAAGATTTGGTAGGGTAACTAGTGATAATATTGGTAAAAGATTAGCTATAATTCTCGACAACGAGGCAATAAGCGCACCAGTTATTCAAGATTCGATTACCGGTGGAAATGGAACGATATCTGGTAATTTTACTTTTCAAACAGCTACTGATTTGGCTTTACTATTGAGGTCAGGCGCATTGCCCACACCATTAAATGTTGTTGAAGAAAGAACTGTTGGACCGGATCTAGGAAAAGATTCCATTGAGGCAGGAATTGTTTCGTTAATAATCGGCTTTCTTCTTGTTGTTTTATTTATGTCATTTAAATATAAACTTTTTGGTATAATTGCCAATATCTCATTAATTTCCAATCTTTTAATGTTGATGGGTATTTTAACATTATTAGAAGCAACCTTAACATTACCGGGTATCGCAGGTATAATTCTTACTGTAGGCATGGCCGTCGATGCAAATGTGCTAATTTTTGAACGTATTAAAGAAGAATTAAAGGGTGAAAATTCTAATATTCAGGCATTTGACTCTGGTTTTAAAAAGTCGATAGTAACAATTCTTGATGCAAATATAACTACATTAATTGCTTCAATAATCTTATTTATATTTGGATCAGGTCCTGTAAAAGGTTTTGCTGTAACACTATCTATTGGATTAGTTACAACACTATTTTCTGCATATTTTATTTCAAGACATCTTACATCTAGAATCGTTTTTAAAAATAGAGATAACAAAATTACAATATGATTAATAACTATAATTTTGAACAAAAATTTAAATTAGCAAACATCACATCAATGATACTAGTTCTATTAAGCATTTTGATGATTTTTTTTAAAGGTGTAAATTTTGGAATTGACTTTAAGGGCGGAACATTAATGGAATTGAGATGTGACTCAACCAATATCCAAATTAGTGATGTGAGATCATCTTTTAATCAGCTTGATCTGGGAGATATTAATGTTAAAGAGTTTGGAAAAAAAGGAGACTTTCTTGTTAAGTTTGAGAGAAAAAGTTTTGACGATAAAATTAGTATTAAAACTATCAAAGAGAAGGTTTCAAATGAACTTCAAGGAAATGTTGATTTTAGAAGAGTAGAAAATGTTGGTCCCAAGG
This sequence comes from uncultured Pelagibacteraceae bacterium, assembly GCA_902519465.1. Lineage (GTDB taxonomy): Bacteria > Pseudomonadota > Alphaproteobacteria > Pelagibacterales > Pelagibacteraceae > Anoxypelagibacter. The sequence goes on along the minus strand of CABYJW010000004.1, from coordinate 2,580 downwards.
TAAGCAAAGAACTTCTGGAGTCAGGTCTTTTAGCAATATCTTTGGCTTTAGCAGCAATGTTATTTTATATTTGGGTAAGATTTGAATGGCAATTCAGCATAGGATCAATAATTGCAATTTTTCACGATGTTTTGATTACGATTGGCTTATTTTCTTTATTATCACTCGAAATAAACTTATCAATTGTTGCTGCTGTCCTAACTATAGTGGGATATTCTATGAATGATACTGTTGTAATCTATGATCGTGTCCGTGAAAACTTAATAAAATATTCTAGTTTAAAAATTGGTGAAATTTCAAATAAATCAATAAATGAAACTTTATCTAGAACCATTATAACTTCATCAACTACTTTATTAGCTTTAATTTCAATCTTTATTCTTGGTGGTGAAATTTTAAAAGGTTTTTCACTTGCAATGATTATTGGAGTTATTATTGGTACTTATTCGTCAATTTTTGTAGCTAGTCCAATACTAAAGTATTTTAATGTATCTTTTAAAACTATTTCAAAGGAAAAAGAAAATAATTAATAAAGGTTTTGAGCTATAACCATCGTCAACAACATTGGTAACGATAGTAACGTGTTAACTCTAGATGTAATGACAGCTGTTTTCGCATGTTTTGGTTTATCTTCTGCAGGACATTCAACTATACCTAAAACTTTTTTCTGATTTGGCCAAATTATAAACCAGACATTAAAAGCCATTATTATTCCTAACCACATACCGATACCGATAGCAGTATTTTTACCACCACTTCCAATTCCAAGTATCATTGCATCATGTACATATCCATTTAAATATGCAACGATCAAACCAGTTACAATTGTTGCTAAAGCAGCCCATCGAAAATAAAATAAAACAGCAGGCGCAATAATTTTTGTAATTGCGGGTTTTTGCTCGTCTGTAAATTTAGGCATATTTGGTATTTGAACAAAATTTAAATACCACAATAACCCAATCCACATAATTCCAACTACTACATGTAAATATCTAAATAACCAGCTCCAAAAGAGTCTATCAAATGCCCAGTCTCCGCCAGCAAAAAAAAGTCCAGCAAATAATAAAACAGCCAATATAGCTGAAAGATGAACAGTTTTTGATAGCGATTGTAAAATATTAACCATAATTTATTATAGCATAAAATTTAAACTTCATGCCGTTTTTTTCATTTTATTGTTAATAAGGTTTTTAAGAAATTTTCCAGTATAACTGCCCTCAATCTGCATTATCTTTTCAGGAGGACCCTCAGCAATGATTTTTCCACCATCTGAACCACCTTCTGGACCCATATCAACTATCCAATCTGCTGTTTTAATCACGTCTAAGTTATGCTCAATAACAATAACCGTATTACCAGTATTTACAAAAGCTTTTAATATCTCAAGTAGTTTTTTTATATCATGTGAATGCAGACCTGTTGTTGGTTCGTCTAGTATGTAAAGAGTCCTACCAGTAGATCTCTTGGATAATTCTTTAGCTAACTTAATTCTTTGCGCCTCGCCACCTGAAAGTGTTGTGGCTTGCTGTCCAATTTTTATATAGCCCAAACCTACATGTTTTAATGTAAGTAATTTTGAGTAAATATTTGGTATATTTTCAAAAAACACACAACCTTCTTCTACAGTCATGTCTAAAACTTCTGCTATATTCTTATTTTTAAATTTTATTTCTAAAGTTTCCCGATTGTATCTAGTGCCTTTGCAAGCATCACAAGGAATGTATACATCTGGTAAAAAGTGCATTTCATAAGTTATTACTCCATCGCCTTCACAGGTTTCACATCTTCCACCCCTTACGTTGAATGAGTATCTTCCTGGTTTATAGCCTCTTGTTTTAGACTCAGGTAAACTTGCAAACCAATCTCTAATTGGACCAAACGCCCCTGTATAGGTTGCTGGGTTTGATCTTGGAGTTCTACCAATTGGTGATTGGTCGATGTCAATAACTTTGTCAATCAATTCAGTACCTTTATAATTTTTAAAAGATTTAGGTAATTTTCTTGATTTATTATTATTAAGCAACAAATTAAGAGCATTAAATAATGTTTGTAAAACTAATGTTGACTTACCACTACCAGAAACCCCTGTAACACAAGTGAAAGTTCCAATTGGTACTTTTAAATCTACTTTTTGTAAATTATTTCCGCTAGCACCTAATATTTCTAAGAACCTTCCATTTTTTGCTGTTTTTCTTTTTGTTGGTACTTCAATTATTTTGTTTCCAGATAAATAATTTCCTGTGATACTTTCTTTTGTATCAATAATTTTTTTAAGAGGGCCTTCCGCTGTAATTTTACCACCATTAATTCCTGCTTCGGGACCCAGATCAATTATATGATCTGCACTTTCCATGGTTTCAACATCATGTTCGACAACAATTACTGTATTACCCAAATCTCTTAATCTTTTTAGAGCTGCTATAAGTTTTTTATTATCCCTCTGATGTAAACCTATTGATGGTTCATCTAAAACATACAAAACACCGGTTAAACCAGATCCTATTTGTGAAGCTAATCTAATTCTTTGTGACTCTCCTCCTGATAATGTTCCAGATTCTCTGGATAAAGTTAAATAATTCA